>JAPSIU010000066.1:8898-11008 GCA_031178565.1 Leucobacter sp.
GGGCGGAGCCCGGCGCCGGCCGCGGGGGCCGCGGGGTCATCGCTGTCGCAGGTGGTCGACGCGCTCGACGCGGGCACGAGGCACTCGCTCACCTGACCGAGCGTCGTGCTGCTCTGCGGGATCCCGAACCCGACGAGCACGATCCCGAAGAACACGAACGCGAGCACGAGGTTCATGAACGGCCCGCCGAGCATGATCACGATCTTCTTCCACATCGGCAGGCGGTAGAAGGTGCGGTGATCCTCGCCGTCGTCGATCGTCTCCGCGCTCGCCGCGCGCGCGTCGTTCACCATGCCCGCGACGCCGCCGCGCGCCTCTGCCCGGTCGACGACGGGGGATCCCTCCTGCACCACCGTGTTGAGGAATCCGGTGGTCGACGCGCGCGGCGCCTCCCCCGCCTTCGGCGGCGGGTACATACCCGTCATGGCGACGTAGCCGCCGAGCGGGAGCGCCTTGATCCCGTACTCGGTCTCGCCCGACTTCCGCGACCACAGGGTCCTGCCGAAGCCGACCATGTACTGGGTCACCTTGACCCCGAAGAGCTTCGCGGGGACCAGGTGCCCGATTTCATGCAGGCCGATGGACACGGCGAGCCCGACCAGGACGATCAGGATTCCGAGCACGTAGAGCAGCACCTCAACCACGCGGCAAGGCTACTCCCCGGTGCTGTGGAGTCTCGGGGAGGCGCGTCTCAGGAGCGCTCGGACCGATTCCCGATCACCCTCGCGGCGCGCTCGCGCGCCCACCGCTCCGCCTCCGCGAGCGCCTCGAGCGTCAGCTGCTCGGGAGCGGAGTGCGCCTCGAGCACGTCGCGGACAGTGTCCACGATGTCGAGGAAGCCGATTCGCCCCTCGTGGAACGCGTCGACGGCCTCCTCGTTCGCCGCGTTGTACACCGCCGGATACGTCTTGCGCGCGCGTCCCACCTCCTTGGCGAGTTCCACCGCGGGGAACGCCTCGGCGTCGAGCGGCTCGAACTCCCAACTCGTCGCGTTCGTCCAGTCCAGCGGGGCGCCGACGTTCGCGAGCCGCTCGGGCCAGGTGAGGCCGAGTGCGATCGGCAGCCGCATATCGGGCGGGGAGGCCTGGGCGATCGTCGACCCGTCCACGAACTCGACCATCGAGTGCACGATCGACTGGGGGTGCACGACGACCTCGATGTCGCTGTAGGAGACGCCGAAGAGCAGGTGCGCTTCGATGACCTCGAGCCCCTTGTTCATGAGCGTCGCGGAGTTCGTGGTGACCACGCGGCCCATGTTCCACGTCGGATGGTTCAGCGCTTCGCCGGGCGTCACCCCGCGCAGCGACTCGCGGCTGCGCCCCCGGAACGGGCCGCCCGAGGCCGTGAGCACGAGGCGGCGGATCTCGTCGTGGCTGCCGGAGCGCAGCGCCTGGGCGATCGCGGAGTGCTCGGAGTCGACGGGAACGATCTGCCCCGGGCGTGCGAGGCCGGTCACGAGGTCCCCTCCCACGATGAGCGACTCCTTGTTGGCGAGGGCGAGGGTCCGCCCGGCCTCGAGCGCCGCGATGGTCGGCCCGAGCCCGATGGAGCCCGTGATGCCGTTGAGCACGACGTCGGCGGGCACCTCGCGGATGAGCTCGACGGCCGTCTCGGCGCCGAGCCCCGTGTGCTCGACGTTGAACTCCTCGGCCTGCTGCTGCATGCGGTCGGCCTGCGATCCGGCGACCAGGGCGACGACCTGGAACTTCGACGGATTCTTCCGCACCACGTCGAGCGCCTGCTCGCCGATCGAACCGGTGGACCCCAAGATGACGACGCGCTTCATGCGTACCATTCTGTCGGGTCCCGTGAGACGACGCAGCCCCGCCGCTCCGCGGAGCGGCGGGGCCGGGTCGGGCTCGCGAGAACTACTTCGCGGGCGTCGTGCCCAGGATGTCGAGCACGAAGACCATCACGTCGTCGGGCTCGTGCCCCATGCCCTGGAGCTGCTCAGCGCCGTAGCCGCCGTCCTCCGCGGGCACCACCGAGATCACCTGCGAGCCGACCTTCTGACCGACGAGCGCCTCGGAGAATCCTCCGATCACACCGTCGGTGGGGAAGCTCGCGGGTGCGCCGCGGCTCCAGCTCGAATCGAACTCCTCGCCGGTGC
>JAPSIU010000391.1 GCA_031178565.1 Leucobacter sp.
TCGCGATGCCGGGGCTCGTGCGCCCGGAGCGGCCGGAGCGCTGGTTCGCGCTCGCCTGCGAGATCGCCTCGATGGGAAGCCGCTGCACCTTGCTGCGCGCGCTGTAGCGCGAGATGCGCGCCGTGCCGGCATCGACGACGTAGCGGATCCCTGGCACGGTGAGCGAGGTCTCGGCCACGTTCGTCGCGAGCACGATCCGCCGGACGCCCGGCGCCCCGCGCTCGAAGACGCGGTGCTGCTCGGCCGCGCTGAGGCGGCCGTAGAGGGGCAGGATCTCGGTGCGCGCGGCGCGGTTCGAGGAGCGCATCCGCCCCCGCAGGGCGTCGGCGGCGTCCCGGATCTCGGCTTCGCCGCTCAGGAACACGAGCACGTCTCCCGGGGTCTCGCGCGCGAGCTCTTCGACCGCGTCGCCGATGCCGTCGAAGAGGTCGCGCTCGATCCTCCTGACCCTGGGCCCGCCGCCCTTCGCATCGGGCGTCTCGATCTCTTCGACGAGCGGCCGATACCGGATCTCGACCGGGTAGGTGCGACCCGACACCTCGATCACCGGGGCGGGCTCGCCGTCGGGTCCCGCGAAGTGCTTCGCGAAGGACTCGGGATCGATCGTGGCCGAGGTGATGATGACCTTCAGATCCGGCCGGCGGGGGAGCAGCGTCCTCAGATACCCGAGCAGGAAATCGATGTTCAGGCTCCGCTCGTGGGCCTCGTCGATGATGATCGTGTCGTACTGCTTCAGGTCGCGGTCGCGGTGGATCGCGTTGAGCAGGATCCCGTCCGTCATGAGGCGTATCCGAGTGTCCGCCGAAACCTTGTCGGTGAAGCGGACCTGGTAGCCGACGAGCCCGCCGAGCTCGCTCCCGAGCTCCTCCGCGACGCGCTCGGCGATCGTGCGCGCCGCGAGCCGGCGCGGCTGCGTGTGCGCGATCCGCTCGCGGCCGAGGGTGAGCGCGATCTTCGGCAGCTGGGTCGTCTTGCCCGATCCGGTCTCTCCCGCGACGATCACCACCTGGTGGTCGCGGATCGCGTCGGCGATCTCGCCCCGCATCTGCGAAACGGGGAGTTCCTCCGGGAACTCGATGTGCGGGGCTGCGGGGGGCTGCGTCATGACCCGTCCATTATCGCGCACGGAGGGCGGGCGTAGACTGAGGCGCGAACGCGAGACGAAGGGGAATGATGACTGCTCTGCCGATCCCGAACACCGCACTGAACGATGGGAACGAGATTCCCCAGCTGGGTCTGGGGGTCTTTCTCGTGGAGCCCGGGGAGGCCGAGCGGGTCGTGACCGACGCTCTGGAGACCGGCTACCGTCACATCGACACGGCGCGCATCTACGAGAACGAGGCCGAGGTCGGCCGCGCGATCGCATCGAGCGGGATCCCCCGCGACGAGCTGTTCGTCACGACGAAGCTCTGGAACAGCGACCAGACCCGCGCCGGTGAGGCCTTCGAGGAGAGCCTCGACCGCCTGGGGCTCGACCGGGTCGATCTCTACCTCATCCACTGGCCGCAGCCGATGTACGGCGAGGCGCTCGGCGCGTGGCGATCCCTCATCGAGATCGCGGAGTCGGGCCGGGCCACGTCGATCGGCGTCTCCAACTTCGAGATCGAGGACCTGCAGCAGCTGCTCGACGAGACCGGGGTCGTGCCGGCGGTCAACCAGATCGAGCTGCACCCGCTGCACCAGCGCCGCGCACTCGGCGAGTTCTGCGCCGAGCACGGCATCGCGATCGAGGCGTGGGGCCCGCTCTCGCAGGGCAAGACGGACCTGCTCGAGCGTCCGGAGGTCGTCGCCGCGGCCGAGGTGCACGAGAGGACGCCCGCCCAGATCGTGCTGCGCTGGCACGTCCAGCAGGGCCGCATCGTCTTCCCGAAGACGCAGCGGAGGGAGCGCATGGTCGAGAACGCGCAGCTCTTCGACTTCACGCTGAGCGACGCCGAGATGACCGCGATCGACGCCCTCGAGCTCGGAACGAACCTGGGTCCCGATCCGCGCACCTTCGACGTGCGCTGACCGGAGAGGCGGAGAGAACGATGGCGAAGAACCCCACCACGGTCACCGTCACGGGCGCCGGCGGACAGATCGGCTACGCCGCGATGTTCCGGATCGCCGCGGGCGAGATGCTCGGCCCGGATCGGCCCGTCGTGCTCCGCCTGCTCGAGATCCCGCAGGGGATGCGCTCGGCCGAGGGAGCAGCGCTCGAGCTCACCGACTGCGCATTCCCGCTGCTCGCGGGCGTCGAGCTCACCGATGATGCGAGCACCGCCTTCGAGGGCGCGAACCTGGCACTGCTCATCGGATCACGCCCGAGGACCGCCGGCATGGAGCGAGGCGACCTCCTCGCGGCCAACGGCGGGATCTTCGGACCGCAGGGCCGGGCGATCGGCGAGCGGGCGGCCGACGACATCCGCGTGGTCGTCGTCGGGAACCCCGCGAACACCAACGCCCTCATCGCGCAGCAGCACGCACCCGACGTGCCTGCCGAGCGCTTCACCGCGCTCACGCGGCTCGACCACAATCGTGCCGTCGGGATCCACGCTGCCGAGGCCGGGGCGCCCGTCGCCGAGGTGGAGGGCGTGACCATCTGGGGCAACCACTCGGCGACGCAGTACCCCGACCTCAGCCACGCGACCGTCGCCGGCCGGCCGGCGCTCGCCGCCGTCGGCGAGGAGTGGGGGCGCAGCGCGTACATCGAGCGGGTCGCGAATCGCGGAGCGGAGATCATCGAGGTCCGCGGCGGGTCCTCCGTCGCCTCGGCCGCGAACGCGGCGATCGGGCACGTGCGGGACT
>JAPSIU010000067.1 GCA_031178565.1 Leucobacter sp.
TCGCGGATCTGGTGGTAGACCACCTCGGACTCGTACTGGGCCGCGACACCCGCCACGAGGCGCTGGCGCTCGGCCTCGGGGATCCCGAGACGCTCGTAGGTCTCCTTGATCTCCTCCGGCAGCTCCTCCCAGGTGGTCGCCTGCTTCTCGGTGGAGCGCACGAAGTACTTGATGTTGTCGAAGTCGATCTCCGAGAGATCGGCGCCCCACGTGGGCATCGGCTTGCGCCCGAAGATCTGCAGGGCCTTCAGGCGGCGCTGGAGCATCCACTCGGGTTCGTTCTTCAGAGCCGAGATTTCACGCACGACCTGCTCGCTGAGGCCGCGCTTCGCAATCGCGCCCGCCTCATCGCTGTCGTGCCAGCCGAATTCGTACTGGCCCAAGCCCTCGAGCTCGGGTCGGTCGATCAGTACCTCTGGCATGATCCCTCCCTCATTCTTCGTCTCGCCGGGCAGGTGCCTCATGCGCACACGAAAGGATTCGGGCACACTCACCTGGCCCTGCAGCGGTGCAGTAGTCTGGGCTTTGGACGGAACCGAACAGGTGCTCTGCACCGGGCGTCGGTTCGCCGTACGCAACCACAGCTTCCCAGTCTACAGGTGTCGGGTCGAAAACGGGAGCGTTTCTCCCAGATCATCTGATGAAACCGAGCTGTCCGCCGAAAGGAGCCCCGTTGTCCAGCGTGTCACCCGCCAGGCCCGCCGCCCGCGAGGTCGGGGCCGCGTCCCCCTCCCGGCTGCTGCGAGTCGCCGCGTGGGCCTCGTTCGTGCTGAACACGACGATCATCGCCACCGGCGGAGCCGTGCGGCTGACGGGGTCGGGACTGGGGTGTCCCGGCTGGCCGCTGTGCGCGCCGGGATCGCTCGTGCCGACCCCCGAGCTCAGCTACCACGCGCTCATCGAGTTCGGCAACCGCACGATCTCGGGGCCGCTGCTCGCCGCGGCGCTCATCGTCGCCGTGCTGAGCTGGCGCAGGCGGACCGAGCGACGGGACCTCTCGGTGCTCGCGCTCGTCGTGCTGGGACTCGTCGTCATCCAGGCGCTGATCGGCGGCGTCATCGTCTGGCTGCATCTGAACGCGAACCTGGTCGGCTTCCACTACGTGGTCTCCCTCGTGCTGGTCTGCATGACCGCTGCGTACATCGCGCGGATGACCGAGCGCCCCGAGCGGCGGGCGCTCGCGGTCCCTAAGCCGTTCGCGATCCTCACGCACGTCACGACGCTCGTGATGGCGGTGACCGTCTTCGTCGGTGTGCTGACGACGGGCGCCGGGCCCCACTCGGGCGACGCGAGCATCGAGCGCGATGGGTTCGACGCGACGCTCCTGGCGCACGTCCACGCCTGGCCAGGATACGCGCTGCTCGCCCTGACCCTGGTGCTGCTCGTCTGGGCGGCGATCCGCGGGCTCCGCCCCCTGAAGTGGCTCGTCGCCCTGCTCGCGGTGCTGCTCGCCCAGGTCGCCGTCGGGGTGTATCAGGCGCGGAGCGGCCTGCCGCCGCTGGCCGTCGGCGTGCACATGGTGCTCGCGGCGCTCACGGCGGCCGCGATGACGATCGTGGTGCTGCGCCTCAAGCGACCGCTCGTGTAGCCCCTCGGCTCTGCGCTTCTCTCCCGGCGTCAGAACGGCAGCAGCGGATCGACCGCGATCGCGATCGAGAGCACGGAGAGGTACGTGATGGAGCCGTGGAAGACCTGCATCGGCTTGCCCTCCTGGCCGCGGATCGCACTGCCGTAGAGCCGGTGCGCCTGGAGGATGAAGTACCCGCCCGACGCGACCGCCACGACGGCGTAGATCCAGCCGATGCCCTCCGCGGGGATGAGCAGCAGGCTCGAGGCCACGGTGGCCCACGCGTACAGGATGATCTGCAGGCCGACGGTCGCCCGCCCGCGGACGACACCGAGCATCGGCACTCCGGCGGCGGCGTAGTCGTCGCGGTAGCGCATCGAGAGCGGCCAGTAGTGGGCGGGGGTCCACAGGAAGATGATGAGGAAGAACACCCACGCGGGCCAGCCCAGGTCGCCCGTCACCGCGGCCCAGCCGATGAGCACCGGGAAGCAGCCCGCGATCCCGCCCCAGATGATGTTCTGCTCGCTGTGCCGCTTGAGCAGGAGCGTGTAGACGACCACGTAGAAGAAGATCGCGGCCGCCGACAGCGCCGCCGCGAGCCAGTTCGTGGTGAGCAGCAGCCACACCACGGAGACGACGCCGAGCACCCACGAGAAGAGCAGAGCGTTGCGGTCCGAGATCTCGCCCGTGACGAGCGGCCGGTGCTCGGTGCGCTTCATCTTGCGATCCATGTCGCGGTCGATGTAGCAGTTGAAGGATCCCGCGGATCCCGCGCTCAGCGCGCCGCCGATCAGGGTCGCGATGACGAGCCACAGATCGGGCAGACCGCCCTCCGCAAGGATCATCGCCGGCACGGTGACGACGAGCAGCAGCTCCATCACGCGAGGCTTCGTGAGGGCCACGTAGTTCTTGACCGTGCGGCCGATGGAGCGCCGCGGACGGTGGTCGGCGGTCTGAACGGGGGCTGAGATCTCGGTGGACATCACCGCCTATGGTACCCCGCCTGGCGATAGGATTGTCGGGTGTGCGCCCGGAGCGCTCCGTAGGTCCCGTCAGAGAGGCTAGGCATTGGGAAACGAATTGCAGTGGGATGAGCTCGACGACCTCGCGGTGGACACCGCCCGAGTGCTGGCCGCCGATGCGGTCGAGAAGGTCGGCAACGGTCACCCCGGCACGGCCATCAGCCTGGCCCCCCTCTCCTATCTCCTCCATCAGAAGGTGCTGCGCCACGATCCGGCGGACCCGAAGTGGGTCGGCCGGGACCGCTTCATCCTCTCGGCGGGCCACTCCTCGCTCACCCAGTACGTGCAGCTCTACCTCGGCGGTTACGGCCTCGAGCTCGAGGATCTGCAGTCGCTGCGCACCTGGGGATCGAAGACCCCGGGCCACCCCGAGTACGGACACACCGACGGCGTCGAGATCACGACCGGCCCGCTCGGCCAGGGGCTCGCGTCCGCCGTCGGGTTCGCGTTCGCGGCGCGCTACGAGCGCGGTCTCTTCGACCCCGAGGCGGCTCCGGGAACGAGCCCCTTCGACCACTTCGTCTACGTGGTGGCGGGCGACGGGGATCTGCAGGAGGGGGTGACGAGCGAGGCCTCCTCGCTCGCGGGCCACCAGGAGCTCGGCAACCTGATCGCGATCTACGACTCGAACCAGATCTCCATCGAGGACGACACCGACATCTCCTTCTCCGAGGACGTGGCGAAGCGCTACGAGTCCTACGGATGGCAGGTCATCGAGGTGGACTGGAAGAAGACCGGCGAGTACGTCGAGGATCTCGAGGAGCTGCACGCCGCGATCGAGGCGGCGAAGGCCGAGACCGCGAAGCCGAGCCTCATCGTGCTGAAGACCGTCATCGGATGGCCCTCCCCCGGCAAGCAGAACACGGGCGGCATCCACGGTTCGAAGCTCGGCGGCGAGGAACTCGCCGGCCTGAAGACGGCGCTCGGTTTCGATCCCGAGCAGCACTTCGTCGTCGCTCCCGAGGTCATCGAGCACACGCGGAAGGCAGTCGATCGCGGCGCTGCGAAGCGCGGCGAATGGCAGGAGTCGTTCGACGCGTGGGCCGCCGCGAACCCCGAGCGGAAGGCGCTGTTCGACCGTCTCGAGACGCAGCAGCTTCCCGAGGGCGTCGCGGAGGCGCTGCCCGTGTTCGAGCCCGGCGAGAGCGTCGCCACGCGCTCCGCGAGCGGGAAGGTGCTCGCGGCGCTCGGTCCGATCATGCCCGAGCTGTGGGGCGGATCCGCCGACCTCGCGGGCTCCAACAACACCACGATCCCGGGTGTGCCCTCCTTCGTCCCCGCGCGCCGCTCGACCGCTGCGTGGACCGGCGACCCCTACGGCCGCGTGCTGCACTTCGGCATCCGCGAGCACGCGATGGGTGCGATCCTGAACGGGATCCAGCTGCACGGGAAGACCCGCAGCTACGGCGGCACATTCCTCATCTTCAGCGATTACATGCGACCCGCCGTGCGTCTGGCGGCGCTCATGAACGTGCCGAGCATCTTCGTGTGGACGCACGACTCCGTCGCGCTCGGCGAGGACGGCCCGACGCATCAGCCCATCGAGCAGTTGGCCACGCTTCGCGCGATCCCGAATCTCGCGATCGTGCGTCCCGCCGACGCGAACGAGGTCTCCGTCGCGTGGCACGAGATCCTCACCCGGCACGGCGGACCGACCGGCCTCGCGCTGACGAGGCAGAACGTGCCCGTGCTGCCCCGCGGCGGCGACTTCGCGACGCCCGAGCAGGCGGCCGACGGCGTGCGCCGGGGTGCCTACGTGCTCGCGGACTCCCCCACCGGCGAGATCGACGTGCTCCTCATCGCGACGGGCTCCGAGGTGCAGCTCGCGGTCGAGGCGCGCGAACGGCTCGCCGCGGACGGCATCGGAGCGCGCGTGGTGTCGGCTCCGTGCCTCGAGTGGTTCGGCGAGCAGAGCGACGAGTACCGCGCGAGCGTGCTGCCGGCCGAGGTGACCGCGCGAGTGAGCGTCGAGGCGGGTCTGTCGCTCGGCTGGGAGCGCTACGTCGGCGATCGCGGGCGCTCCGTCTCGATCGAGCACTTCGGCGCGTCGGCCGACTATGAAACCCTCTTCCGCGAGTTCGGGATCACGGCCGACGCCGTGGTGGCCGCGGCTCGCGAGAGCCTCGGAAGCTAGGAGCAGATGATGAGTGAGACCACCCCGACCGCCGCCCTCAGCCGAGCCGGCGTCAGCATCTGGCTCGACGACCTGTCGCGCAAGCGGATCGAGAGCGGCGAGTTGCGCAGTCTCATCGAGACCCACGACGTCGTCGGCGTGACGACCAATCCGACGATCTTCGCCGGCGCGCTCGCCGGGGGCATCGGCTACGGCGAGCGGATCGCCGAGTGCTCGAAGCGCGGGCTCGACGTCTCGGAGACGATCGTCGAGCTCACCACGGCCGACGTCGCCGACGCCTGCGACATCTTCGCCGAGGTGTTCGCCACCTCCGGCGGCCGCGACGGCCGCGTGTCGATCGAGGTCGAGCCGGGTCTGGCGCGCGACGCGGAGGGCACCATCGCGCAGGCGCGGGAGCTGTGGGACCGGGTCGACCGCCCGAACGCGCTCATCAAGATCCCGGCGACGGTGGAGGGCCTCGAGGCGATCACCGAGACCACCGCGGCCGGGATCAGCGTCAACGTCACGCTGATCTTCAGCCTCGAGCGCTACCGGCAGGTCATCAACGCCTACCTCACCGGACTCGAGCGCGCACGCGCCGCCGGGATCGACCTCTCGACCATCCACTCGGTGGCGTCCTTCTTCGTCTCCCGCGTCGACACCGAGATCGACGCTCGTCTCGACGAGGTGGGAACGCCCGAGGCGGCCGCGCTCAAGGGACAGGCCGGCGTCGCCAACGCGCGCCTCGCCTACGAGGTGTTCGAGCAGTCGTTCGGGAGCGAGCGCGCCCGGCACCTGCTCGGCCTCGGCGCGAATCCGCAGCGGCCGCTCTGGGCGTCGACGGGCGTCAAGGATCCGTCGCTCCCCGACACGCTCTACGTGGCGGAGCTCGTCGCTCCCGTGACCGTGAACACGATGCCGGAGGCGACGCTGCGCGCCTTCGCCGACCACGGTCTGGTGCGCGGCGACACCGTCACCTCGGAGTACCTGGAGTCGAATCAGCTGCTCAACGCGATCGACGGCCAGGGCATCGACTACGCCGAGGTCACGGAGCAGCTCGAGATCGAGGGGCTCCGCAAGTTCGACGCGTCCTGGTCCGAGCTGTGCGCGACGGTCGAACGAGCGCTCGGGGAAGCCGGGTAGCCCCGGGCAGCACCGAAGAGGAGAGCAACATGGATGGGATCGGAATCGCCTTCGGCGGGGACATCGAGCGCGCGGAAGGCGGACGCACGGCCGAGCTCCTGGAGTCGCTCGTGCGGGGCCGCGTGGCGAGCCGCATCTTCGCGAACGACGCGGGCCTGTGGGGGCCCGCGGCCGAGGCGGAGGCAGCGATCCGGCTGGGATGGACCGATTTCGAACCGTCGGCTCGCGAAGTGATTCCGCAGGTCGAGTCGCTGCGGGAGGAGTTCGCTGCTGCGGGCGTCGACCGCATCGTGCTGTGCGGGATGGGCGGATCGAGCCTCGCCCCCGCGGTCATCGCTCGCTGGGCGGGCGTCGAGCTCACCATGATCGACTCGACCCATCCGGCCGCCGTGGCCCGGGTTCTCTCCGGCGACCTCTCGCGCACCGCGGTCGTCGTCAGCTCGAAGTCGGGCAGCACGGTCGAGACCCGCAGCCACTTGGCCGGCTTCGAACGCGCCTTCCGCGACGTCGACATCGAACCGGCGTCTCGGGTGGTGATCGTCACCGATCCGGGTTCCCCGCTCGAAGCGGAGTCGCGCGCCGCGGGGCGCCGCGACTTCACCGCCGACCCGAACGTCGGCGGTCGCTTCTCGGCGCTCACGGCGTTCGGCCTCGTCCCCTCGGGGCTCGCGGGCGTCGACGTCGGGCGTCTGATCGACGAGGCGCAGGCCGTGCGCGAGACGCTCGCGCGGGATGACGCCGCGAACCCTGCGCTGCGCCTTGCCGCCGCCATCGCCGCGGGACTGCCCGAGCGCTTCGTGCTCGCCGTGCGGGAGACCTCGAGCGCGCGCTGGGGGCTCGGCAACTGGATCGAGCAGCTCATCGCCGAGTCGACCGGCAAAGAGGGGCGCGGTGTGCTGCCGATCGCGCTGCACGCCGCGGCGCCCGAGTTCCGCGACATGCCTCCTCAGGCGATGGCGGTGAGCCTGGCGGGCGGCGAGGCGGCGGACGCGGTCCCCGGCACGGACACCGACACCGGGATCCTGGTCGCGGCTCCCCTCGGAGCGCAGATGCTGCTCTGGGAGGTCGCGACCGCGGCGCTCGGACGACTCATGGGCATCGACCCGTTCGATCAGCCCGACGTGGAGGCCGCGAAGGTCGCAGCGCGCGCTGCGCTCGCCGAGACCGACGGCTCGGTGCCGCAGGCGGCGCAGACGCCGCCCGCCGCGGAGCTCCTGAGTCGCCTGCGGGAGGCCGTTCCGGCTCACGGCTACCTCTCGATCCAGGCCTACGTAGATCCGTACGGGGTGCTCGCAGAACCTCTCGGAGAGCTGCGGGATCGCCTCGCGTCGCACCTCGGAGCCCCGGTGTCGCTCGGCTTCGGCCCGAGTTATCTGCACTCCGTCGGGCAGCTGCACAAGGGCGGACCGGCGCTGGGGGCCTTCCTGCAGATCTGCGACACCGGGGCGCCGGACATCGGGATCCCCGATTCCGAGACGTTCGGCGTGCTCATCGCCGCCCAGGCCCGCGGTGATCGGGAGGTGCTCGCCGAACGCGGGCGCCCCGTGATCCCGCTGACGCTCGCCTACGGCGACCGTACCGTCATCGATGAACTGCTCGCCGAGATCTGACGAAGACGCTGCGCACGCACAGAAGCCCCGGTCGTATTGAACTGACCCCCGGGAGTTGGACTGAGAAAATCAGTTTCGACTCCCGGGGGTCAGTTGCATGTATACGAATAGTTCCTTGACTGAACAGCAGCGCGAGCACGCGATAGCGTTGTTTGAGAAGGGCATGGGCGACAACACGGTCTCGACCCAGCTGTTGGTCTCGCGATGGCCGGTACGACGGCTCTATCAACGATGGAAGATTCAGGGGCGAGGAGCATTGGTGACCAAGCCAACAAAGCAGTCCTATCCTTTTGAAGTCAAGCTCGATCTCGTGCGACGGTTTATTGCAGGCGAGTCTCTGGTTGAGCTGGCCAAGGAAGTCGAACTGTCATCGCCAACCCTGTTGCGATCATGGGTTCGGAAGTATCGAGCCGAGGGCGAGGACGGGCTGCGGTCGAAGCCGAAGGGCCGCCCCGCGAAGAAACCAGGAGAACCAGCAGAGCTGACCGAGGTTGAGCAGCTTCGTCGTGAGGTCGAGTACCTCCGGGCAGAGAACGCCTACCTGGGAAAATTGCGCGCCTTGAGGGAGCAGGAACGTCGGTCCGAGTAAAGGCCGTCGTGACTCTCAAGGCAGAACACTCTCTCGCCAACCTGTTGCAAGCGGCAGGTCTGGCCCGGTCAACATTCTTCTACCACCAGGCCAAGCTTGCCGCGCCGGACCCGCACGCAGACCTGAAAACTGAAATCCGACGCATGTTTGATCGGTTCAGTGGACGCTACGGGCATCGCCGGATCCGTGACGAGCTCCGCAAGTCCGGGTGGCGAGTGTCAAAGAAGACCGTGTTGAAACTCATGCGCATACTCGGGCTGCGATGCCAGATTCGTCGCCGGAAACGATACGACTCGTTCAAAGGTGAGGTGGGCAAGATCGCGCCGAACCTGCTGCAGCGTGACTTCACGACAACAGGGCCGAACCAGAAATGGGTGACCGATGTGACCGAGTTCCGTGTCGGTGAGCAACGGGTCTACCTCTCGACGGTGATGGATCTGTATAACCGTGAGATCATCGGCCATACTGCTGGGCTGTCACCAAACCTGTCGCTGACGAACACGTCACTAGTGCAAGCTCTCACTCGACTCGAACCGGGGCAGCGGCCGATCGTTCACTCGGACCAGGGGTTCCAGTATCAGCATGTGTCCTGGCGCACACTCATCAAGGGGCGCGGGAACCAGTCGATGTCTCGTAAGGGGAACTGTTTGGATAACATGGAAAGCTTCTTCGGACACCTCAAAGACGAACTGTACTGCAACACCACATTCCTCTCGGCAGACGCGTTGATCGCTGCGATCGATGCGTATATCGGCTGGTTCAACACCGAGCGTGTTCATTCAACGCTGAAGGGCCTGAGCCCGGTTCAATACCGGGCGCAGGCCCTTGCTGCGTAACCCTCTAGACTTCTACCCGGCCAGTCCAACTAATGGGGACCAGTTCATATGACCGGGGCTTCTGTGTACTCGGGGCGCGGGAGGCGCTATGCCGACTTCGCGGTGCCGCGACGAGTGCGGAGCTTCTGCAGCGCCTGCTCGAGGAGCTCTTCCGCCTCCTCGGGAGTTCGGCGCTCCTTGACGTACGCGAGGTGCGTCTTATAGGGCTCGTTCTTCGGGAGCATGGGCGGGTTCGCCCGGTCCCGTCCCGCGGGAAGCCCCGACGCGGGTGAGTCGATCTGCTCGGGGATCTCCTCGTCGGCGACATCGGCCGCGAAATAGCGGACGGTCTCGTTGCCGAGGGCGTCCCAGTACGAGATCTGAATGCGTTCGGCGCGTGCACCGTGATCCTTCTCCCCCATGGGACCGGATCCGACGCGCGCGCCACGAATGGCGTTACTACTGCCAGCCACGGATAACCTTTCTTGCTTCTTCGAAGCGGTGGGACGATGAAGCGGTGCAGCCGACGGATCCCTTAGACGACGGAGAAGCGGCCGATCAGGCCGAGCCCGATGATCGAGGCGATCCAGATCAGCGACACCACCACGGTGATGCGGTTCAGGTTGCGCTCGGCGACACCCGACGAACCCAGGCTCGACGTGACACCGCCGCCGAACATGTCCGAGAGGCCTCCGCCGCGTCCCTTGTGCAGCAGGATGAACAGGGTGAGCAGCAGACTCGTGATCACGAGAACGACGATCAGGGCGATCTGGAGGATGAGCACGCGGTCACCTTTCTGGGGTCGAGGCGCGATGCGCCAACGTCAAGTATAGCGGTCAGCGCTCCGTGGCGGTTCAGGGGTGCAGGACCGGGGGCGATGATCAGCCCGCGGTGACGTGCTTCCTGAACTGCACGATGCGGGTGAACTCGTCGACCTTCAGACTGGCCCCGCCCACGAGCGCGCCGTCGACGTTCGGCTGACGCAGGAAACCCGCGACGTTCTGGCTCGAGACCGAACCGCCGTAGAGGATCCGCGTCGCCGCAGCCCGATCGTCGCCGCGGAGGTCCCGAAGCGACTCGCGGAGCGCCCGCGCCACCTCCTCGGCTTGATCGGCGGTCGCCGCCTGGCCGCTGCCGATCGCCCACACCGGTTCGTAGGCGACCACGAACTCGGCGTCCGACGGGAGCGTTGCAAGGGCCGATTCCAGCTGGGCGAGCGGGATCGCCGCTGCACCGTGCTGCTCGAGGTCATCGGCGGTCTCACCCACGCAGATCACGGGCACGAGGCCGGCCGCGTGCGCAGCACGCGCCTTCTCCCCCACGAGCTCCGGGCTCTCGCCGTGCCCGCCGCGGCGCTCGGAGTGCCCGACGAGTACGTAGCGCACGTCGAGCTTGGCCAGCATCCGAGCCGAGACGTCTCCGGTGTACGCCCCCGACTCGTGCGGCGAGACGTCCTGCGCACCGAGCGACAGGGAGAGCTTGTCGGCCGCGAGAAGGGTCTGCACCGAGCGGAGGTCGGTGAACGGCGGGAACACCGCGACCTCGACCTCGCCGTAGTTGTGCCCGACGTCTTTCAACCCCCACGAGAGCTTCTGCACGAAGGCGATCGCCTGCAGATGATCGAGGTTCATCTTCCAGTTGCCGGCGATGAGCGGCGCGCGCTCCACCTGCGGAAGGGGTTCGCGGACCTCCGGGATCTGCTGCGGTCGCTCGTTCACGCCAGTACCTCCAGACCGGGCAGCTGCTTGCCCTCGAGGAATTCGAGGCTGGCTCCGCCGCCCGTCGAGATGTGTCCGAACTCGTCGTCGGAGAAGCCGAGGGCGCGCACCGCCGCCGCGGAGTCGCCGCCGCCGACGACCGTGAAACCGCGCGTCTCGGTGAGCGCCTTCGCCACGACACGGGTGCCGTTCGCGAAGGCCTCCATCTCGAACACGCCCATGGGCCCGTTCCAGAAGACCGTGGCGGACTCGGCGATGGCCGAGGCGAACTCGGCCGCCGAGTCGGGTCCGATGTCGAGCCCGATGCCCGATGCCCCGAACGCGCTCGACTCGATGGCGTCGGCGGCGACGACCTCGTGGGCCGCCTCCGCCGTGAACGCCTCCGCCA
>JAPSIU010000068.1 GCA_031178565.1 Leucobacter sp.
CCTCGGGAGTGATCGCCATGCGGCGGCGCCCGAAGCCGATGATGTCCGGCAGCGACACGTGCGCGCCGATCTGCAGGCCCAGTTCGACGGCCTTGCGCACGGTCTGCCGCATGATCCGCGGATCGCCGGCGTGGAACCCGCAGGCGATGTTCGCGGTCGAGATGTAGGGCATGAGCTCTTCGTCCGGCGCGAATCGCCAGCGCCCGTAGCCCTCCCCCATGTCGCAGTTCAGTTCGACGACGAGCTGCTCGTTCATGCGATCTCCTTCAACGATGCGGCGATACCGGTGTCGAGCGCCTCGGCGCGGCGCTGCGCTTCCTCGATGTCGATGAGGTTGAGGCGAACGGTGTCGGTGCCCGGTCGCAGCTGTCCCAGTTTCCACAGACTCGCGTGGCAGACCACCGCGACGATCACGAAGCCCCCCGCGGTGGGCCCGTCGGGAGCGAGGATCACGGGAGTGTCGCCGTTCAAGTTGATACCGCCGAGGGGGTAGCCGTTGTCGAGGATGTTCGAGGGGTGGCCCCCGGCGATGCCCCCGCTCGTACGCGCCCACTTGAGGCGGCGCGCCTCGAGGCGCACGCCTGTCCGGTTCGCATTGCGGTCCACCTGCCACGGCGTGGCGAAGAGCGTATCGAGGTCTTGCTCGTCGAGGTATTCCGGCGTCGCGTGAGGCCCGGGCGTCACGTCGAGCACCCACTCGTGGGTGTACTCGGGCAGATCGCCCGTCAGTTCGTAGCGCGTGCCGCGGTTCTCCGCGCCGATCGGCAGCACGTCCCCCTTGCGCAGCGCCCGTCCCTCGACGCCGCCGAGCCGGCCCATGGTGTAGGTCGCCCGCGAACCGAGCACGGGCTCGGTGTCGATGCCGCCGGCGACGGCCAGGTAGAGACGGAAGCCGGTGTCGCCGGCGCCCCCGACACGCAACTCGCCGCCGGAGGGCACGGTGAAGACCGCGCTGTGCGCGACGGGCTCGCCGTCGACCGTGATCTCGGCGGAGGCCCCGGTGATCGCCACGTCGGTCGCGTCGCTGAAGCGCAGCCCGATCTTCCCGAGGGTGATCTCGAGGGCTGCGGCCTTCGGATCGTTGCCGACGAGCGCGTTCGCGAGGCGCAGTCCGTAGTGATCCATCGGACCGGCCGGGTAGTAGCCGCTCGCCAGGTGTCCGATGCGTCCGGGGTAGTCCTGGACGGTCGTCTGGATCCCGGGACTCAGAACTTCGATGGTTGCCATTGTTCTCTCCCTCTTCGTTCTCAGGGGACCGGAGTCGCTTCGGCGGCCGCGTCCCGATGGTCCCGCCAGGCTGCGGCCTCGGCCTGCACGCTCCCGCCCCAGCGCTGGTACGCGCCGACATCGAACGGCTGCTCCTCGATGCGGTACTCGAAGGTGTCCGCGTGCACCTCGTCGAAGTGCTCGAGCAGTTGCTCCTCCTCCACCTCGTAGAAGCGGATCCGGTCGCTCGGGCGAAGCAGCACCGGGCTGCCCGCGAAGGCGCTGTTGCGCTGCTGCACGTCGTAGACCGGGATCGTGCGGCCGAGCAGCTGGTAGCCGCCGGGCGACTCGACCGGATAGATCGAGTAGGCGGGGCCTCCGAGGCCGATCGCACCCTCCTGCGTCCACGTCCGCGTCGGATTGTACTTCGGCGCGAAGAGCACGTGGCGGGGATCGAGCGGGAACATGAAGGGCAGCCCGGGGAAGAAGCCGAGGAATCCGACCCACAGCTCCGTCGATGTCACGTGGTCGATGAGCCCCCGCAGGTCGGAGACGCCGTTGTACGCGAGCGTGTAGTCGATGTTGTTGCCGCCCTCGCAGTTCACGGCGTCGGGCCGGATGCTCTTGATGTAGCGCTCGACCGCGGTTCGGGAGACGCTGTCGTCGAACGCGGCGGGCAGGCTGATCACCCGGCTCGGCAGCACCAGCTCGCCGAGCGGCGCGATCGAGGTGTGCACGTCGTCGAGCTCCCTGATCACGTCGCTCACGTGGACGGTGCCGTCGAGCGAGAAGACGATCGACCGGAAGCCCGGAGCCGTCTCCACCACTCCGCGCACCGGACTCTCGGCGATCGCGTCGATCACGCTCTGCGTGAAGAAGTTCAGATTCATGTCGAACTCCGTCGGGCCGTACTCGACCAGGATGAAGCGGTCGCCGGCCGACCGATAGCTCACACTCGGCTTGCCGTCGCCGCCCTCCCGCTGCTCGAGGACGGCCGGAGGGATGTCGGCCCACCTCATCTGCGCCTGCGCACTCATCTCACATCTCCTGTTCTTCGGCGGACTCTGTTCAGGCCTTCTGGGCTGCGCCCTGCATGCGTGCGACGAGGCCGGTGTCGTACACCCCACTGCGGAACTCCTCGTTCCCCAGCAGCTCGCTGAAGAATCGGAGATTCGACTTCGGACCCTCGATCTCGAATTCCGCGACGGCCTTCGCCGCTCGGTCGAGCGCCTCCTCCCGGCTGTCCCCGCGGATCACGAGTTTGGCCATGAGCGGATCGTAGGTCACCGTCACCCTGTTGCCCTCGCCGTACCCCGCGTCGAGGCGCACGCCCTCGCCCTCGGGGGCGACCCAGCGGGTGATCAGTCCGGGACCGGGCAGGAAGCGCACCGGATCCTCGGCGTAGATGCGCAGCTCGACGGCGTGGCCGCGGCTCTCGACCGAGGCGGGATCGAACTGCACCGGCAGCCCCGCGGCGATCCGCAGCTGCGCCTCGACGAGATCGAGACCGTGGACCTCCTCCGTCACGGGGTGCTCGACCTGCAGCCGGGCGTTCATCTCGAGAAA
This sequence comes from Leucobacter sp., assembly GCA_031178565.1. Lineage (GTDB taxonomy): Bacteria > Actinomycetota > Actinomycetes > Actinomycetales > Microbacteriaceae > Leucobacter. The sequence continues at coordinate 2,773 of JAPSIU010000068.1, forward strand.
GACGAAGTCGCCGCGCTCGGTGTCGACGAGGCACTCGACGGTGCCGGCGTTCCGGTAGCCGACGGCCTCCCCCGCCTTGACCGCGGCCTCGATCATCCGTGCGCGCAGCTCGGGACCGACACCCGGCGAAGGGGACTCCTCGGCCACCTTCTGGTGCCGGCGCTGCACCGAGCAGTCGCGCTCGCCCAGCGCGATGACCGTGCCGTCGGCGAGGCCGAAGATCTGCACCTCGACGTGTCGCGCACTCGCGATGTACCGCTCGAGCAGGATGCGCGAGTCGCCGAAGAAGCGCTCCGCACGTGCGCGAGCCGTCTCGAATGCGGTTCGGAGCGCGTCCTCGTCGTGCGCGATCGCCATGCCGATCCCGCCGCCGCCGCCCGACGGCTTGACCATCACCGGATAGCCGATCTCCTCGGCGATCCGCGCCGCGTCATCGACGTCGACGACGGGATCGGGCGAGCCCGCCGCCGTGGGCACACCGGCCGCGGCCATCAGGTTGCGGGCGTTGATCTTGTCCGCGATCCGGTCCATCGACTCCGGTGCAGGTCCGACCCAGATCAGCCCGGCCGCCGCCACCCTCGCCGCGAAGACCGGGCTCTCCGAGAGGAACCCGTAGCCGGGGTGCACCGCAGTCGCACCGGTGTCGGACGCCGCTTCGAGGATCCGGTCCATGTCGAGGTACGACTCGGCGGGGGCGGCCGGTCCGATGAGGCGCGCCTCGTCCGCCTCGGCGACGAACGGCATCTCGACGTCGGCTTCGGAGTAGACCGCGACGGTGGGGATCCCGAGCCGCCGGGCGGTCCGGATGACGCGCGAGGCGATCTCGGCCCGGTTCGCGATGAGCAGTTTTCCGATGATCGGTGCCATGTCGGGTTACCTCGCCTTCCAGGCCAGAGTCTTCGAGCGGGCCCTGCTGCGCAGTCGGTCGGCGACGACCGCGACCACGAGCACGACGCCGATGGCGATGCTCTGCTGATTCGAGTCCATCCGCATCAGGTTCATGCCGTTGGTGAGCCCCATGACGAACAGCACGCCGAGCAGGGTTCCGCCGACGCCGCCTCGGCCGCCCGTGAGCGCCGCGCCGCCGATGATGGCCGCGGTGATCGACTCGAGCGCGAAGCTGCCGCCGAGCAGCGGCTGCCCCGAGGCCACGCGAGCCGTGAGCAGCCAGCCGGCGTAGGAGGCGAGCAGCCCGCAGATCACGTAGGCGACCATGAGGTTGAGTCGGACGCGGATCCCCGAGACGGCGGCTGCGTTCGGGTTGCCTCCGATCGCATAGAGATGGCGTCCGTAGCGCGTCCAGCGCAGCACGACCAGCATGACCAGGATCACCGGGATCGTCATCAGCACCGGGACCGGGAAGCCGCCGAGGTTGCCGGAGCCGATCTCGTGGGTGAAGAATCTCGGCAGGCCGCTGATCTGCGATCCGCCGCTGAGCACGAGCGTGATGCCGGCGAAGATCGACATCGAGGCGAGTGTGACGATGAAGGCGTTGACCTTGAGGAACGCGACGCCGATGCCGTTCACGAGCCCGACGACGAGGCCGACGAGCAGCACCATGAAGAAGCCCGACCAGACCGCATCGGCCGTGAACTCCTCGTATCCGCCGTAGACCGCCGCCATGACGGAGGCTGAGACGACGCTGGTGAGGGCCACGTTGGACCCGACCGAGAGGTCGAAGCCGCCCGTGATGAGCACCACCATCTGCCCGAGCGACACGAGCAGCAGGAACACCGCTTGCGTCGCCAGGGTGATGAGGTTGTTCGGCGTGAGGAAGATCGGATTCGAGATCGCGAAGACCACGATCAGGATGATCATGAGCGGCGGCAGGGCGCCGAACAGCGCGAAGCCGCTGACCACCCTCTGGCCGAAGGTGAGCCTGTTCGCGCCCACCAGCTCCTTCGTCCCGATGACTCCGGTGTAGTTCTGCTGGCTCATGCCTCGTTCCTTCCTGCGTCTGTCGGATCGGCGTGACCGAACGCCCCGGCGACGACCGCCTCGGGCGTGATCTGCGATCCGACCAGCTCGGCGGTGATGGTGCCGCCGTTCATCACGTAGATGCGATCGGCGATTCCGATGATCTCCTCGAGGTCGCTCGAGATGGCGAGCACCCCTGCGCCTCGGTCGCACAGCTCCCGCAGCTGCGCGTAAATCTGCTGGCGCGAGCCGACGTCGACTCCCGCGGTGGGCTCGGCGACCACGAAGACGCGTCGCTCCTTCGTGAGCGCCCTCGCGAGCACGACCTTCTGCTGATTGCCGCCCGAGAGCATCCCGACCTCGCGGTCCGGGAGCGGAGGACGCACGTCGGTCCGCTCGATGAGGTCGGCCGCCACCTTCTTGAGCGCGCCCCCGCGCAGGAATCCGAACGGGCTGAACTTCCGCGTGCCGACGATCTCGAGGGTGATGTTCTCGGCGACGCTCCGCTGCAGGGAGAGCGCCTCGCGCCGGCGATCCTCCGGCATGAAGCCGATGCCCAGGCCGAGCATGCGGCGGGGCACGGGCCGGTGCACCGTCGTCCCCGCGATCGTGTAGCTTCCGGCGATCGTGGGTTCGAGGCCGAGGATCATGCGGGCGAGGTCGCTCTTACCCGAGCCGACGAGGCCGGCCACACCGACGATCTCGCCCTGGCGGACGTTGAGCGAGACGCCCTTCACCCTGCTGTTCGCGCTCGAGACGTCATCGATCTCGATCAGCGTTTCGCCCACCGCCGCCGACCGGTGCGGGTAGACCTCGCTCAGCTCGCGTCCGACCATGTCGGAGAGGAGCTTGCCGTCCTCGACTTCCTCGAGCATGTAGCTCGAAACAGTCGAGCCGTCGCGCATCACGGTGACTCTGTCGCCGAGACGGCGCACCTCCTCCATGCGGTGGGTGATGTACAGAATCGCCCAGCCCTCTTCCCGCAGCGAGTCCACGATGGTGAAGAGCCGCTCGGACTCGTCCTCGCTGATCGCGGCGGTCGGCTCGTCGAGGAGCATGACGCCCGGCACGCCGACCAGAGCCTTCGCGATCTCGACCAACTGCTGCTCGGCTCTGGCGAGGGTGCCGGCCTCGGCGGCGGGATCGATCCCGCCGCCGAGGCGTTCGAGGAGGCCGAGGGCGCGGCTCCGCATCTCCTTCTGGCTCACCAGCCCGCCCCGCCGGGGCTCTCTTCCGAGGAAGAGGTTCTCGGCGACGCTCAGCGTCGGCGCCAGGCTGAAGTCCTGGAGCACGACGTTGATGCCGTTGGCGCGGGCGATGGCCGGGTTGTGGTGCGGAATCGCTTTCCCGCGGAGCCTGACCGTGCCCTCGTCAGGCGTGTAGGTGCCGAGGATCGTGTTGACGAGCGTCGATTTCCCGGCGCCGTTCTCCCCGAGCAGCACGTGCACCTCGCCTGGATAGAGCACGAAGTCCACGCCCTTCAGCGCGCGCACCGCGCCGAACTGCTTGACGATCCCGGCAAGGGCGATAGTCGGTTCCACGGGTTCTCCCTCTCCTCCGAGTGCCCGGTCTCAGGACTCGGGCGACCACTGGAAGGTGGCCTCGAAGTCCCTCGGAGCGAACATCAGGGTGTATTCGATGTCCTCCGCGTTGTCGGCCGTCACCATCTCGGGGATGGGCCCCGAGGTGGGCGCGCGCAGTTCCTGGCCCTCGAGCATGCGGACCGCGTGGTCCATCGCCATTCGTCCCTGGATCACGGTGTAGTCCGTCGGCGAGCCGACCGCGTCGCCCGCGACGATCGCGTCGAAGACGCCCGGGATGATGTCGAACGCGTAGACCTCGACCGAGTCCTGCTTGTTGGCGTTGCGCACCGCGACCACGCCGGCCTCGGCGGCGATGTCGACGCCGACGATGGTGTTGATGTCGGGGTAGGCCTTCAGCGAGTCCTCGATCAGCGCGAGCTGGGTGTCGAGGCCGGTGTCGGCGCGGCGGGTCACGGAGACCGAGACGTTCGAACCCTCGATCGTGCTGTTGAAGCCCTCGACGGCCGCATCGGACCAGCCCGCACCCTCGGGGCCGGGGAAGAAGCCGACGTTCCGTCCTTCGCCCTCGGAGTGCTCGATGAGGTACTCGGCGGTGGTCACCGCGAGGTCGTGGAAGCTCACGAGTGCGTGCGAGAACAGCGGATTCTCCGTCGATTCGGGGCAATCGGTGCCGTTGATGAAGTCGACGACCGGTATCTCCTTCTCGAGCGCCGCGGCGATCTGGCTGCAGAGCCCCTTCGCACTGATCGCCCCGAGGATGATGGCGTCGTACTCCTGGGTGATGCAGTCCTCCATCTGCTTCACCTGCTTATCGAGGTTGTCGTAGCCGCCGGCCTCGTACAGCTGGTACTCCACGCCGTCGCGCTCGGCCTCGACGAGGGTGCCGTAGTTCGTCGCGAGCCAGTAGGGGTCCTTGACGTGCGGAAACAGCACGCAGACCTTCCACGGCTTCGTGACCTCGTCGACGGCGATCGGCTCGTAGGTGTCCTCCTCGACGGTTCCGTCTTGCTGGGTGAAGAGCGCCGGTGCGGTCCAGTCCGTCTCCACCTTCTGCTCCTCGGCCTCGGGGGCGTTGCCCCCGGCTGCACCGCAGCCGCTGAGGAGGGTGACCGCGGCGAGCGCGGCTCCCGCCAGCGTCAGCAGTCGTTTACGCGTTTCCTTCATTGCTTCACTCCTTTGTGCTTGAAGACCCGCGGATCTCGGTCGTGCATCCATCCGGCGTCCGTGCCGTCTCAGGATCAGCTCCCTACCGCACGCTACCATATTTTGGATAACTGTTATACAGGAATACGGATATTTTATGCGGCCTCGGTAACGGTTCGGTTTCGGGGCGCGCACCGCTCCGCGTCGAGCAGTGAAACCGGGCGGGAGAAGAGGTTATTCGGAGACGCGACCCACGAGGAAGTCGCGCGACTCGTCGAGGTGGAAGGCCCACGCCTTCTCCAGCTCCCTCATCGTCGTATCGCCGCGCAGCAGGAGAAACAGCTCCTCGTGCTCCTCGTACGGAGAAGCGCCGCGTCCGAAGTGCTCGCCCGGAAGCGCCAGCAGAAGACGGATCTCGTTCGTGATCCCGCCGAAGTACGACCGCAGGCGCTCCGATCCGCCCGCGTCGACGACGGCGCGGTGGAAGGCAGCGTCGACCTCGGCGGTCTGCGACCAGACCAGACCCTTCTCGAGACGGGCGAAGCGCTCCATGACCGCTTCGACCCCGCCGAGCGAAACTCCCCCGCTCTTCACCGCGCGAACGGCGTCGAGTTCGATGAGCTTGCGCACGCGAAAGATATCGCGGACCTGGTCCGGATCGAAGGTGCGCACCCTGGCGCTGTATCCCGGTTCCCGCACCAGCATGCCCTCGTTGATGAGCTGCTGCACCGCGATCCGCGCGGTCGGGCGGGCGATGCCGTATTCGTCCGCGACCCGAGTGTCCTTGATCTCTTCGCCGGCACGGTACTCCCCCGCGAACAGACTCTCTCTGAGACGGTTCGTCGCCGCCTCGGCGACGGATATCGTCTGGAGAGGTCGCTTCGGTACCATTGTTCCTCCTGTGAGAGTCGGGTCCTCACACTATCAACAGATCTCAGGTGTATAACTGTGTGTCTGAGTTACGATCATCCAGGACGACCGCGAGGTGTTCGCTTCCCCGCAGCGGCGCGATCTGCGAGACCTGCATCGCGCAGCTGAACCCGTCGGTCAGGATCATCGCCCCCGTCCCGCCGCGCTCGATCGCGGGGACGATCGAGTGCTCGGCCACCTTCATGGACACGTCGAAGTGCTCGGCCTCGAATCCGAAGTTCCCCGCGACGCCGCAGCAGGAGGACGACTCGGCGACCTCACCCACTCCCCACGCCTCCAGCACACGACGCTGCGCTGCGGAACCGAACACCGCGTGCTCGTGGCAGTGGGTCTGGAGCACGGCCGTCGCGGGCGGCGGGGCCTTCGGACGCCACCCGCGCCCGATCGCCTCGTCGACCGCGACGGCGAAGCTGCGCACGCGCGCGGCCACGCGCTCGGACGCGGCTCCGGGAACCAGCTTCGGGGCGTCGTCCCGGATCGTCGCGGCGCAGCTGGGCTCGAGCACCACGATGACGCGCTCGGTCCCGTCGTCGAGCTTCCGCACCAGGTCGGCGAGACGTTTCGCCGCGCCGCCGCGCTGCCCGGTCGAAACCCAGGTGAGGCCGCAGCAGGCGTCGGGGGTGCAGCCGACCTCAGCGCCGGCGTCGCGCAGCACGCGCGCTGCGGCCGGCACCACCCCCGGCCTGAACGCCCGGGTGAAGCTGTCGACGAAGATCAGCGCGTCTCCGTCCCGGGAGAACTCCGCCTCGCGCACGTGCTCCGAATACCGGCGATGCGGCTGGAACGCGGGCAGGCTCCGCCTCGCGCTGATCCCGAGCCTCTCGCCGACCCATCGGAAGGGAGCGAAGCGGGCCCCGGCGTTGGCGATGCCGCTGATCCTGGTGAGCAGGGGCAGCCAGCGCGGCAGCCACCCGATCGAATAGTGGGTGAAGGGACGCAGCCTCCCCCGGTAGTGCTCGTCGATCAGCTCCGACTTGGCCTCGGCGATGTCGACGCCGGTCGGGCAATCGGTCGAGCAGGCCTTGCACGAGAGACACAGGTCGAGCGCCTCCCGCACCTCCGGCGATCTCCAGCCGCCGGCACTCGTGCCCGTACCGCGCACGAGTTCCTGCAGCACCCTCGCGCGTGCCCGGGTCGAGTCCTTCTCATCCTTCGTCGCACGGTAACTCGGGCACATGAACCCGCCTGCGGTCGCGCGGCAGCGTCCGACCCCGATGCACGCGTGGGCGTTCCCGACGAAGGTCGCAAGCGGCCGCCGCGGGCTCTCGGGTCCCTGCTGCGCCATTCCGGCGAGGGCGAGCGCTTCGGTGAAGGGTGCGGGATCGACGATGATGCCGGGGTTCAGCGTGTTCTCCGGATCCCAGATCCTCTTGAACGCCGTGAAGAGCGCCATCATCCCGGGCGAGTACATCACGTCGAGCAGGGATCCGCGAGCGCGGCCGTCCCCGTGCTCCCCCGAGAGCGAGCCCCCGTGGCGCACCACGATCTCGGCCGCTCGGCGCATGAAGGCCGCGAAGTTCTCGCGACCCTCGTCGCTGCGCAGATCGAAGTCGAGCCGCATATGCACGCAGCCCGCACCGAAGTGCCCGTACATCGAGGCGGTGTAACCGTGCTCCTCGATCACGGGCAGCAGTTCGGCGAGATAGTCCGCGAGGCGCTCGGGAGCCACCGCTGAATCCTCCCAACCCGGCCAGGTCTGCACGTCGTCGAGCCGCTTCGACGACAGCCCGGCGCCGTCCTCGCGCACGCGCCAGAGCTTCGCGCGCTCCTCGGGATCCGTGGCGATCACGTGGTCGCGTACGCGTCCGCTCTCACGCAGCCGGGATAGGAGCGCCTCGCACTCGCGCCCCGCGGCCTCGATCGTGGGCGCCGAGAATTCGACCATGACGTACGCGTCTCCACCGGGGAGCAGGCTCACGCTCTCGGCGCCGCGCCGGTGGCGCATGATGTCGACGATCGAGGCGTTCAATCCCTCGATCGCACTGGGCCGCATCTCGAGCATGGTCGTCACGTCGCGGGCGGAGTCGACGGTCGTGTCGTAGCCGAGGCACAGCAGCGCCGTCGGTCCCGGTTTCGGGACCAGGCCGACGCGTGCCCGCAGAATCAGGGCGCAGGTCCCCTCGCTGCCGGCGAGGGCGCGTGCGATGTCGCAGCCGTTCTCGGGCAGCAGATTCGCGAGGTGGTAGCCGGACACCTGGCGCGGGATCGTCTGCAGTTCGGTCCTCAGGGACGAGAGGTTCGCCGCCGCGAGCTCGCCGAGCTCCCGGGTCAGGCGCTCCGCGCGTTCGACCGAGTGCGCATCGGCGGAGTCCACCGCACGCAGGCCGCCCCTGCCCGCGATGAGGTGCGCGCCGTCGGCCGTGAGCAGTTCGACCTCGTGGACGTGGTGCGACATCCGGCCGTATGCGACGGAGTGATTGCCGCACGCGTCGTTGCCGATCGATCCGCCGACGGTGGCTCGGGAGAGAGAGGACGGATCCGGGGCGAAGGTGAGCGCGCCTCCCGTCGCGCGCTCGACGACCCGGCGCAACTCGCCGAGCACCGCTCCGGCGTCGACCCACACGGAGGAGGTCTTCGAATCGATCTCATCTATGGAGCAGAGGTAGCGGGAGAGGTCCACGACCAACCCCTCGCCGACGGCGTTGCC
>JAPSIU010000392.1 GCA_031178565.1 Leucobacter sp.
CGACCGCACACGAGCGGATGCCGTCTACGCGGCCCTCCTGGAGCGGCAGGGCGAGCGCTGGGTCGAGCCCCGCGTCGAACGCACGCGCCGGGTCCTCGAGCTGCTCGACGATCCGCAGCGCACCTACCGCGTCGTGCATGTGACGGGCACCAACGGCAAGACGTCGACGAGCCGGATCGTCGAGTCGATCGTCCGGGCGCACGGGCTGCGCACGGGGCTGTTCACCAGTCCTCACCTCGAACGCTTCACGGAGCGCATCACGATCGACGGCGATCCGATCGCCGACGGCGCGGTCGCGGACGCGTGGGAGGAGATCTCGCCGATCGTCGACCTCGTCGACGCGGAGCTGGACGGCGGCGGCGAGGCGCCGCTCACCTTCTTCGAGCTGCTCACCGTGCTCGCCTTCGTCGCCTTCGCCGACGCCCCCGTCGACGTGGCGGTCGTCGAGGTCGGGATGGGCGGCTCGTGGGACGCCACGAACACCGCCGATGGTGACGTCGCCGTCTTCGCGCCGATCGACATCGACCACGCCGACAGGCTCGGCGACACGATCGCGGAGATCGCCACCGTCAAAGCCGGGATCATCAAGCGGGGTGCGGCAGCCGTCTCGGCAGCGCAGGATCCCGCGGCCCTCGGGGTGCTGACGGCGGCGGCGCGCGCGCAGGATGCGTCGCTCGCCGTCGACGGCGAGCAGTTCGGACTGCTCGACCAGAAGCTGGCGGTGGGCGGACAGCTCATCACCGTGCGCGGTCAGGCGGCCACCTACGAGGAGCTCTACCTCCCGCTCTACGGTGCGCACCAGGGACGCAACGCCGCTCTGGCGATCGCCGCCGTCGAGTCGCTGATCGGAGGCGCGGCCCAGCCGCTCGCGACCGATGTGCTGGCCGACGGCCTCGCCAACGCGACCTCTCCCGGCCGCCTCCAGCTCGTCGGCATCGCGCCGACGGTGCTCGTGGACAGCGCGCACAACCCCCACGGCGCCCGGTCGCTCGTCGCGGCGCTCGGCGAGTCGTTCGACTTCGACGAGTGGGGCCTCGTGCTGGGCGCCTTCGCGGACAAGGACGTGCCGGGGATCGTGGACACGCTCGCCCCGGCCGTCGCCCATGTGTTCGCGACGGCGCCGGAGTCGGATCGCGCGGAGGAGCCCGACGCTATCGCCGACCTCGTCGAGCAGATCGGCACGTCGGTGACGGTGCACCGTGACCTCGCGGACGCGGCGGAGGCGGCGCGGGCGTGGGCCGCGGCATCCGACCGTCGTGCCGTCGTCATCGCGGGCAGTGTCGTGCTCGCGGGCGAGGCGGTCGTGCTCGCGGAGGCCGAGGACTGGAAAGCGGGGTACGAGTCTTGAGCCCGCGCGTCCGACGGGACCGCGGAGCGCGCGAGTCGCTGCTCTCGGTGATCCTGGGCTTCGAATCGATCGTCGCGTTCCTCGGCGGTCTCTCGGTCTACGGCCTGAGGGCGCTGCCGCAGGGCATCGAGCCGTGGTGGGGGATCGTCGCGGGAGCGGTGCTCGGGGTGCTGATGATCCTGCTCGCCGGCTTCACACGCCACACCTGGGCGGTCGTCGCCGGCGGCGCCCTGCAGGTCGTCGTGGCGCTCGGGGCGTTCTTCGTGCCCGCGCTCCTCATCGCGGCTGCCGTTTTCGGTGCGCTGTACGTGTATGCGACGATCAAGGGCGGCGCGCTCGACCAGCGCAACGCCTCGCTCTCCCGCGAGGCGGAGAAGAACGGAGACTGACATGGCCACCGAACAGACGCTCGTCCTCGTGAAGCCCGACGGGGTCGCCCGCGGTCTGACCGGCGCGATCCTGGCCCGCATCGAGGCGAAGGGGTACGCGCTCGTCGACATCCGCCTCGTCGAGCCCGACCGGGCGCGCCTCGAGCGGCACTACGCCGAGCACGAGGGCAAGCCCTTCTACGAGCCGCTCCTGGAGTTCATGATGTCCGGCCCCTCGGTCGCGATCCGCCTCGCCGGCAACCGCGTGATCGAGGGCTTCCGCTCCCTCGCCGGCACCACCGACCCGACGACCGCGGCGCCGGGGACCATCCGCGGCGACTTCGGCCGCGACTGGGGCGTCGCCGTGCAGCAGAACCTCGTGCACGGCAGCGACAGCCCGGAGTCGGCCTCCCGCGAGCTCGGCATCTGGTTCGACTGACCCGCGCCGACACGCCGATGCGCCCGCTCCACCGCCGGAGTCGGGCGCATCGGCGCGTCAGCGGGTGAACTCCGCGATCCAGTCCAACTGCAGCTGGGCGAGGAGTCCGACCACGGCGAGCGTGACGATCGCCATCAGCGGAACCCACGCCATGAGCGAGCCCGCGGCGCGCCGGACGCCTGCGGGAGCCGGGATCGAGCCGTTGCGGACCAGATGCACCGCGACGGCGAAGAACGTGGGGATCGTGACCGACCAGGTCACCATGCACCAGGGGCACAGGGTGCCCAGCACGTAGATGCTCTGCGAGATGAGCCAGAGCACGAAGCCGAGGGCGGATGTCACGCCGAGGCCGAACAGCAGCCAGAACCAGCGGGCGAATCGCGCGCCCGCCAGGAGTGCCGCGCCCACCACGACGGGGGCCGTCCATCCCGTCAGCCCGAGGATGGGATTGGGGAAGCCGAACACGGAGCCCTGAGCGGACTGCAGGTTGGCTCCGCACTGGACGAGGAGGCTGATGTCGCACGCAGCCGTCGCGTTCGGATCGGCCAGCAGTCGCAGCCGCTCCACGGTGAGCTCGAACGCAGCGAACCACCCCAGGACGCCGGCGAAGATG
>JAPSIU010000393.1 GCA_031178565.1 Leucobacter sp.
GCTACGCCCGCAACGCCGACGCCCACCGGCGCGGCATGAAGCAGCACACCGTCCGCTTCGAGGACGGCGTGATCGCAACGCCCGAGGCCCCCGCGATCCGGATGCGGGTGGCGCGATGACCCCCGCTGCAGAGCGCACGATGGTGCTCTGGATCCCCGACTGGCCGGTGCTCGCGCACCTGCGCGAGCACGAGCACGAGCGCACCGGGTCCGATGCGCGGAGCGAGGGGACGGTGCCGGCGGCGGCTCCTCCCGGCCCGATCGCGCTGATCTCTCAGCGGCGCGTGTCGGCCTGCTCCCCCGCTGCGCGGGCGGAGGGCGTGCGGATCGGGCTGCGCGAGCGCGAGGCCCGGATGCGCTGTCCGGATCTCGAGGTGTCTCCGCACGACCCCGAGGTCGACGAGCGCCGTTTCGCCCCTGTGCTCGCGGCGCTCGAACGGCTCGTCCCGAGCATCGACCCGCTTCGGCCGGGTCTCTGCGCCATGCGCGGTCGCGGCCCGGCCCGCTACTACGGCGGTGAGGCTGAGGCGGCGAGCGCTCTACTGGACCTGGCGGCTGAGCTTCAGCTGCCGGGCGCCCGCGTCGGGATCGCCGACGGCCTCTTCGCCGCCGAACAGGCCGCCCGGGCGGCGGTGACGGATCCCGGCGTCTCCTCACCAGGGGAGGGCGTCCGCATCGTCGCGACCGACGCCTCGGCCCCGTTTCTGAGTCCGCTCCCGGTGGCTCGGGCCGCGAGCCCCGCCTTCGCCGAGGTGCTGCACGGGCTCGGCATCCGCACACTGGGCGCGTTCTCGGCGCTCCCCGAGGACGCCGTCCGTCAGCGCTTCGGGGCCGAGGGGGTCGCCGTCCACCGGAGGGCGACGGCTGCCGGTCCGGCGCACGGCGCCGAGATCCGGCCCCGCACCCCGGCACGCGAGCTCGCGGTGGAGATCGGTTTCGAGCCCCCCATCGACACGTCGGAACAGCTCGCCTTCGCCTGCGTCTCGACCGCCGAGCAGCTTCTCGCCGGGCTCGCCGAGGAGCGCCTCGTCTGCACCTCCCTGCGCGTCGAGCTCACGGATGACACGGGCGCCCGCCACGAGCGCGTCTGGACCCATCCCCGCCGCTTCACCGCTCCCGACGCCGTCAACCGGATACGCTGGCAGCTCGACGCGTTCCCGCGGGATCCCGAGCGCGGCGGCGCGGGGATCGCCCGGGTGCGTCTCACCCCGACACTCACGGATCGGGCCGCAGCCCACGAATCGGGCCTCTGGAACACCGAGCCCGACGAGCGCGTGCACCACCATCTCAGCAGGGTGCAGAGCCGACTCGGCCACACCGGCGTCGGTACCGCGGAGCTCAGCGGAGGCCGGCTCCTCGCCGCGCGCCAGCGTTTCGTCCCCTGGGCCACCGCGCAGGGTCGCAGGCGCGGTTCCCGGGCATCCTCCGCAGGCCCGTGGCCCGGAGCGGTCCCCGGCCCGCAGCCCAGCGCGGTGTTCCCCGAGCCGCTTCCCGCCGAGCTCGTCGACGCAGCGGGGACCCCCGTCGGCATCGACGCGGACGACCTGCTCACGGGTCGCCCGGCGCAGCTGCGGGTGGGCGATACCCGGGCTCGGGGCGCCGTGAGCGACTGGTCCCTGCCCTGGGCCATCCGCGAACGATGGTGGGAGGGGGCGCCCGAGCGTTTCAGGCTCCAGGTGCAGCTCGCCGACGGGGACGCCTGGCTGCTGCTCCACGAGCGCGGTCGCTGGCTCGCCGAGGGACGCTACGACTGACCCCGCTCGGCGAGGAGCACACCGAGGACATCGCAGAGGAACCGCAGAGACCGAACACCGGAGCAGGCCGGCGCAGACGGAAGGGAGGCCGCTCGTGAAATGGAGCAATTCGCCCCTGTCGTGGAGCGAGTTCGAGCGGCGGCTCTCCGCGCGTGCGCCCGAGACCGACCCTGCCTCCCGCGGCTCCGAATCTCCCGTGCCGGATTCCGCCCGACCCGAACCCGTCCGGGGACGGGAATCTCCCGGCGCCCGGCCGGCGACGGCGCCCTATGCCGAGTTGCACGCGCACTCGCACTACAGCTTCCTGGACGGCGCGTCCTCGCCCGAGCACCTCATCGAGGAGGCCTCCCGCCTGGGCCTCTCCGGGATCGCGCTCACCGACCACGACGGCTTCTACGGAGCCTCCCGCTTCGCGGAGGCCGCCGAGGCTGCGGAGCGAGCAGCGGAGGAGGCCGCCGAGAAAGCGGGGGCGCCCCCGTCCGTCCCGCTCCTCACCGTGTACGGCGCGGAGCTCTCGCTCGGACTCGACGCCCCGCAGCTCGGTGCGGCCGATCCCGCCGGCACGCACCTGCTCGTCCTCGCGAAGGGCGCGAGCGGGTACCACCGGCTCTCGGGCGCGATCACCGAGGCCCAACTCGCCGGGGGCGAGAAGGGGCGCCCGCTCTACGACCTCGAAGCACTCGCCGAGGCGGGCCGCGGCGAGTGGGTGATCCTCACGGGATGCCGGAAGGGATCCGTGCGCCGCGCCCTCGAAGCGGGTCCCACCCGCGCAGCCGGCGACGAGCGGGCATCGGCCGAGCTGGACCGCCTCACCGCCCTCTTCGGCGCCGACAGCGTCTACGTCGAACTCACGAACCACGGTCATCCCGGCGACGATCCGGTCACCGCCCGTCTCGCGGCGCTCGCCGCCGAGCACCGACTCCCCACGATCGTGACGGGCAACGTGCACTACGCGACCCGCGCGCACGCACCGCTCGCCGAGGCGATGGCCGCGGTGCG
>JAPSIU010000394.1 GCA_031178565.1 Leucobacter sp.
CCTCGGGGGCGACGGTCCGAACGCCACACCCGATGTCGGTCCGACGCCCGATGTCGGTCCGACGCCCGATGTCGGTCCGACGCCTGATGTCAGTCCGACCCCTGATGTCGGTCCCACGCCCGACGTGGGTCCGACGCCCGATGTCAGTCCCACGCCCGATGTGGAGGCGACCCCGGATCCCGCGTCCGGCTCGAACGAGAGCGGCACGGATGCCCCGGCCGACGGCGGCGACACGAACCCCGGTGACCCCGACGCAGAGGGTCCGACCGCGGCTCGGAACGACACGGACACCGATGACGGGTCGAGCGAGCGGGTCCCCGTCTCCGAATCGCCGATCCTGCGAAACGGCGAGCATCTGAACCCGGACGGCACGCTCAAGCCCGACGTGCGCTACCAGACCGGCGAGTTCGAGTACATCTACACGACGGACGAGCACGGCCGCATCAGCCACTTCCACGCGGAGGAACTGCACCTGACCGAGCGCGAGAGCCGGCTGAGGCACGACCCCAACACACCCGGCAAGCTCGAGAACGATCACGCCGGCCACCTCGCCGGCGACCGCTTCGGCGGCTCCGAGATGCTCGACAATCTGGTGTCGCAGCTGCGCAGGGTGAACCTGAGCGAGTACAAGAAGCTCGAGAACATCTGGGCGCGGGCGCTCGACCCCACTCAGCCCGGCGGCCCCAGGCACGTCTCCGTCGAGGTGACGATCGATACGGATCCCGTGACAGGGAGGCCGAACTACTTCGAGGTGGAGTATACGATCGACGGCAAGTGGAACCGGCAGAAGATCAACAACCTCTGAGAACGAGCTCCCCAGGAAGAGAGGCTTATCGCCATGCAGACCTTTGAGTCGCTGCTCGCGGACGTGCAGTCCGAGATGATCGCCGCCGCGCTGGAGTACGCCGACGGCGCCGCGAGCGACATCTATGTGTTCTGCTCGGCCGAGAAGGGCGCCCTGTACTTCGACGTCTTCTTCGTCGCCGACGGCGCCGTCGTCGAGAGTCATAAGCTCCCGGGCATCGACACGTCGATCCCGCGTCAGAAGGCGCTGATCCGCTACGGCGGAGATCAGTTGGACCGCCTGTTCGAGTTCGGCCGCGAGACCGGGCAGCCGATCCCGACGCAGATCAAGATGCACTACTCCGTCGACACCAAGTCCCTGGACGCCGACTTCGCCTACGAGAACCTGTACTCCGACCACCCGAACCTGCATACGACCGACCTCTTCGCAGAGTGGCAGCGCGAGGTCCAGGAGTCGCTGTCGGCCTCCCCTGATCGTACGTGAGGAGTAGCCGCGACGTGAGCTTTCCCGCCCCCCTGATCGTCTCGGAATCCCAGCGCGCCGATGCGCGCCGGGCCCGTGTCACGGTGCTCGTCATCGTCGCCGCGTGCCTCGCGCTCGCGGTGTTCGCGCTCGTGGCCTTTCCTCCGGGGGACGGGACGCGCGGTTCGCTCACGGTCGTGTCGATCCTGCTCGCGGGTCTCGGCGTGCTCGCCGCCCTACGACTGCTGCTGATCCGGCGCAAGGCGGACCGGCTCCTCACACCCTCGGGCAACATCATCGCGATGTCGGCCAGGGGCGTCGTCGCCTCCGGCGATGTGCTGATCCCCTGGCAGGCGATCAGCGGGGTCTGGGCGCACGATCGCGGCGCTTCGTTCCGCGCGCAGGGGCGACGCCGCGGACCGTTCGGGGCGCTCTCGCGCCTCATGGCGCGCGCGGGGACCAGCACGATCGATCTGACGATCGGCATCTCGGACACCACCCGGATCGACGATCCGCATTCCCTCGTGACCCGTCATCGCGAGCAGCGAGGCCGCCTGGAGATCCCCTTCGGCTCGTGGCACGGCCCCGACGAGCTCGCTCGTGTCATGCAGGGCTTCGCGAACGGTCTGCAGGGCGCGGCCCCGGTGCGCTACTGCAGCGGGCCGATGGACTACGGCGCCGTGTGGGCGGGAACCGCTGACGGCCCGGACGCCATCGCGAAGCGAGAGTCGGAAGCCGCAAAGGGCCAGTAACGGCCGAGAACGCCGAGAGCAGCAGCGCCGCTCTCCGGGCGTAGGCTTGTGGCATGTCCTCACTCGACGACGTGCACCGGATCGCGCAGCAGCTCCCCGAAGTGTTCGAACAACCCGACGGTCACCGCGGCGGACGGACCTGGCGCACGAAGCGCGGCCTCATCGCGTGGGAACGGGAGCCGAGCAAGACGGATCTCGCGCAGCTGGAGGCGCTCGGTCGCGCCTGGCCGGACGGCCCCGTTCTCGGCGTCCACGTCGCGAATGAGGCGAAGGAGGCGCTGCTCGGCAGCTTCCCCGAGGTCTTCTTCACGATTCCCCATTTCGACGGGTATCCCGCCGTGCTGCTCCGACTCGACGTCGTCGATCCCGAGCTTCTGCGCGAGCTCGTCACCGAGGCGTGGCTCTCGCGCGTGCCGAAGCGGCTCGCGCACTCCTGGCTCGAGGAGCACGGGCTCGGCCGATGACCGCCGGCGCGTGGGGCGGGCTGATCGTCGCCTGGATCGCGGCGCTCGCCCTCCCGGGGCCCGACGTCTTCCTGCTGCTGCGCCTCGGGGTGCGCGAGCGCCGCTCGGCCGTCCTCGCGGCCCTCGGCGTGATGAGCGGCAACCTCGTGTGGATCACCGTCACCGTGCTCGGCCTCACAGCCCTCTTCGAGGCTCTGCCGGTGCTCCTCCCGATCATGCAGCTCGTCGGCGCGGCGGTCCTCGCCTATCTCGGCGCGCAGAG
>JAPSIU010000069.1 GCA_031178565.1 Leucobacter sp.
GGCGCCCGAGGCCGAGCTCTTCGATCTCAGCACCGATACCCTGCTCGAGAGCTACGGCAAGGCCCGTGCGGAACAGGCGCAGCAGGATTCCGACGCCAAGGGGCAGACGATGCAGTTCTCCGTCGCGGCGAAGCAGGGCGAGCAGCGCCCGGTCGCCCTGTCGACGGGGGTGGGCGGCGCGCTCGTCTCGACCACCGTGATCGAGGAGCAGATCGTGGACGCCGCCGGCGGCCGCTACAAGCCGCAGGCGACGGGGTCGGTGACGGCCCTGTCGGGGCTCGAGGGCGAGCAGGAGCGTCTCGTGCAGGAGGTCGCCCACCAGATGCTGTTCTTCGTGCCCAGCAAGACGGACGGAGCGAAGATCGAGCTGCTCGGTGTCACGAGCGAGCTCGTGGGAGTGAGGAATTGAACATGTCTCAGCAGATGCCAGAGCGGATCCCGGGCGGCGGAGTCGACCTGAGCCACCTCGCGGCTCGCGCGCAGAGCGGGGCGGGAGCCGGAGCCGGGGTTGCCGCGCCGACCGAGGTCGCCGGATCCGGCGGCCAGACGATCGATGTGCCGTCGCTCGTCGTCGACGTCACCGACGAGAGCTTCGAGCAGGTCGCTCAGCTCTCCGCGGCGGTGCCGGTGGTCGTGGACCTGTGGGCCGAGTGGTGCCAGCCGTGCAAGACGCTCGGACCGGTGCTCGAGAAGGTGACGCGGGAGCTCGAGGGCCGCGTCCTGCTCGCGAAGGTCGACGTCGACGCCAACCCCGGTCTGGCGCAGGCGTTCCAGGCGCAGTCGATTCCGACGGTTGTCGCACTCGTCGGGGGCCGTCCCGTTCCGCTCTTCCAGGGCGCGATGCCCGAGGCGCAGGTGCGCGAGGTGTTCGCGCAGCTCCTGCAGCTCGCGGCTCAGCACGGGGTCTCCGGTCGTGTGAACGCTCCCGAGGACGAGGCCGCCGAGGGGTCTGAGACGCCCGCCGCGCCGGAGGAGCCCCGGATCCCGCCGGCGCACCTCGCAGCGGTCGAGGCCGCGGAGCGAGGCGACTACGCCGCCGCAGTCGCCGAGTGGGAGGCGGTGCTCGCGAAGGCGCCCGCCGACGCGGAGGCGCGCGCGGCGCTCGTGCAGATGAAGCTGCTGCAGCGCCTCGAGGGGCGGACCGCCGATGAGATCCGGGCCGCGGCCGCCGCCGACGCGAAAGACGTCGAGGCGCAGCTCCGGGTCGCCGACCTCGACATCTCGGGCGGGCACGTCGAGGACGCCTTCCTCCGCCTGCTCGACCTCTTCGCGGAGAGCGGAGACGAGGACCGCGCGGTGATCCGCGAGCGCCTGCTCGAGCTCTTCGAGGTGGTCGGGGTCGCCGATCCGCGGGTCGTCGCGGCGCGCGGGCGCCTCGCGAACCTGCTGTACTGAGCGGACGCGGATGCTGGCGGACCGCGCCGGACGCGGCCGGTTCGGCCGCACCGATCCCTTCGGCGCCTACCTGGATCACGCGGCGACGTCCCCGATGCCGGACGCCGTGCTCGACGCATACGCCGACGCGCTGAGGGTCGTGGGCAACCCCGCGTCGACGCACGGTCACGGTCAGCGAGCGAGCGAGGCGCTCGAGAGCGCCCGCGAGCGGATCTCCCGAGCGCTCGGATGCGATCACGCGGAACTCGTCCTCACCGGCGGGGGAACCGAGTCGGTCAATCTCGCGCTGAAGGGGATCTACTGGGCGCGGAGGCGGGCCGGGTCCGGTTCCCTCGTGCTGATCGCCTCTGGTGAGCATCACGCCACCGTCGAAGCGGCGGAGTGGCTGCGCGACGCCCAGGGCGCCGAACTCGTGCAGCTCCCGGTCGACCGCGAGGGCACCCTCCTCCCGGGCGCGCTCGCACGTGCGATCGCGGAGGCGGGTGCTGAGAACATCGCGCTCGTCTCGTTCCTGTGGGCGAACAACGAAGTGGGCACGGTGCAGCCGGTCGCCGAACTCTGCGGGATCGCGGACGGGGCCGGGATCCCCGTTCACGTCGACGCGGTCGCCGCGCTCGGGCAGCTCCCGATCGACTTCGCGTCCTCCGGCGCCGCGGCCCTCAGCGTGTCCGCCCACAAGGTCGGCGGTCCCGTCGGAGTCGGCGCGCTCGTGCTCGGACGCGGCGCGACGGCGGATCCGCTGCTGCACGGAGGCACGCAGCAGCGCTCGCGATCCGGAACCCAGGATGTCGCCGGCGCGGTCGCGTTCGCGGCGGCCCTCGATCTCGTCGTCGACCGCGATGGGCGTCCACGTCCCGAGTGCGTCGACCGGGTGTCGGCGCTTCGCGACCGGCTCGTCGCGGGAGTGCGCGCGCTCGATCCCTCCGCCGTGCTGCGCGGCGCCGACCCTGGAACGCCCGGAGCGCGCCTCCCGGGGAACGCGCACTTCACCTTCCCCGGGTGCCAGGGGGACTCGCTCGTCTTCCTGCTCGACGCCGCAGGGGTCTCCGCGTCGGTCGGATCCGCGTGCCAGGCGGGCGTTCCCGAGGTCTCGCACGTGCTGCTCGCGATGGGAGTCCCCGAGGTCGAGGCCGTCGGCGCCCTGCGCTTCACGCTCGGACCCGAGACCCGGGAGGACGAGGTCGACGCGCTGCTCGAGGCGCTTCCCGGGGCGCTGCAGCGCGCTCGGGCGGCCGGAATCGCCTAGAGCGCGTCCAGGCGGGGGCCCTAAACTGTCCCGGTGAAGATTTTGGCGGCGATGAGCGGCGGTGTGGATTCGGCCGTGGCGGCGGCCCGCGCGGTCGAGGCCGGTCACGAGGTGGTCGGCGTGCACCTCGCGCTGAGCCGCATGCCGGGGACCCTGCGGACCGGATCGCGCGGCTGCTGCACGATCGAGGACGCGATGGACGCCCGCCGCGCGGCGAACCTGCTCGGGATCCCGTTCTACGTCTGGGACCTCAGCGAGCGCTTCAAGGAGGACGTGGTCGACGACTTCATCGCCGAGTACGCCGCGGGCCGAACGCCGAACCCGTGCATGCGCTGCAACGAGAAGATCAAGTTCGCAGCCCTCCTCGACAAGGCCGTGGCGCTCGGCTTCGACGCGGTCGCGACGGGGCACTACGCCACGATCGTCGAGGGGCCGGACGGACGGGAGCTGCATCGCGCGAGCGCGTGGGCGAAGGACCAGTCGTATGTGCTCGGAGTGCTCACCGAGCGTCAGCTCGCGCACTGCTACTTCCCGCTGGGAGACACGCCCTCGAAGGACCTCGTGCGCGCCGAGGCCGAGGATCGCGGGCTCCAGATCGCGCAGAAGCCCGACAGCCACGACATCTGCTTCATCCCGGACGGCGACACGCGAGGCTGGCTCTCGCAGCACGTGCCGCGGGAGCCGGGCGAGATCCTCGACGAGTCGGGATCCGTCGTGGGGCGGCACGACGGGGCGCACGGCTACACCGTGGGCCAGCGGCGCGGGCTCCAGCTGGGCCGCCCCTCGGACGACGGCAAGCCCCGCTACGTGCTGTCGATCCGCCCCGTCTCGAATCAGGTGGTCGTCGGTCCGAAGGAGCGGCTCGCCGTCTCGCGCCTCGCCGGCGGACGCTTCAGCTGGGCCGGCGAACCCGGCTTCGACGTGGGCGAGTCCTTCGCGTGCGAGGTGCAGATCCGCGCCCACGCCGAGCCGGTCCCGGCCCGCGCGGCCCTCGCCCCGATCCGCGACGAGGAGCGCACCGAGCAGCACCGCGCCGGCGCCACCCACGAGGTCGTGGTGGACGTCGACCTGGCCCGAGCCGAACCGCTGCTCGGCGTCGCTCCCGGGCAGACGGCCGTGCTCTACGTGGGCAGCAGAGTGCTCGGGCAGTTCACGATCGATCGCGCGGTGCCGTCCCAGAGGGCGGCCTGAGACCCGTCGCCGTTCTACGCGGATGACGGTCGCAGATCCTAGACTGGAACGGTGAACGAGAACCCGGAGATCCCGACCGATTTCGAAACCGCGCGCGCTGAGGCCGGTCGCCTCGCCGCCGACATCGAGCGGTTCCGCGTCGCCTACTACTCGGAGGCGACGAGCCTCGTCTCCGACGCCGAGTACGACGAGATGTTCCACCGTCTCGAGGCGATCGAGCGGGCGTTCCCCGAGCTGGCGGGTCAGGACAGTCCGACGCAGGAGGTCGGCGCCGCCGTCGTCTCGGCGGGCTTCCCCGAGCACGAGCACGCCGAGCGGATGCTCAGCCTCGACAACGTGTTCTCGATCGAGGAGTTCCGCGAGTGGGCCGAGAAGGTCCGGGCGGCCGCCGGCCGCGAGGTGCGCTGGTTGACGGAGCTGAAGATCGACGGTCTCGCGATCAGCCTGGCCTACCGGAACGGCGTGCTCCAGACGGCGACGACCCGCGGCGACGGCCGGGTCGGCGAGGACATCACGGAGAACGTGGACCTGATCCCGATGATCCCGCGCCGACTCGAGGGGGAGGGGATCCCCGAGTTCTTCGAGGCCCGCGGCGAGGTCTTCCTGCGACAGGAGGACTTCGAGGCGCTGAACGTGCGGCAGCACGAGCTGCAGGCGGCGTTCGCCGCTGAGCAGCTCGCGAAGGGGCGCGCGGAGGACGCGATCCCGGTGCGCTATCCCGAGTTCGCGAACGCGCGCAACACGGCGGCCGGCAGCCTGCGTCAGCGGGCCGAGAAGAAGAACGCTCAAGAGCTCGAGCTGATGCGGGATCGCCTCGGCCGGCTCTCGCTCTACGTGCACGGCATCGGGGCGTGGGCCCACCCCGCCTTCGAGAACCAGTCCGATGCGTATCGGCTGCTCGACGGGTGGGGGCTTCCGGTGTCGCCGCACTCGCGGGTGCTCGACGGCATCGACGAGGTCGTCGCCTTCATCGAGGATCGGGGCGAGCACCGCCACGACGTCGAGCACGAGATCGACGGCGTCGTGGTGAAGGTGGACGAGTTCGATCTGCACGCCGAGCTGGGGGAGACGAGCCGTGCCCCGCGCTGGGCGATCGCGTACAAGTACCCGCCCGAGGAGGTGCACACCCGGCTGCTCGACATCAGGGTCGGTGTGGGGCGCACCGGGCGCGCGACTCCCTACGCGGTCATGGAACCGGTGAAGGTCGCGGGATCCACCGTGCGCCAGGCGACGCTGCACAATCAGCAGGTCGTCAAGGCGAAGGGCGTGCTCATCGGCGACACGGTCGTGCTGCGGAAGGCGGGCGATGTCATCCCCGAGGTGCTCGGCGCCGTGATCGAGCGGCGCGACGGCAGTGAGGTCGAGTGGCAGATGCCGGAGAACTGCCCCGAGTGCGGCACTCCGCTGCGTCCCATGAAGGAGGGCGACATCGACCTCCGCTGCCCCAACGCGCGAGCCTGCCCCGCGCAGGTGCGCGGGCGCGTCGAGCACATCGGCTCCCGCGGCGCGCTCGACATCGAGGTGCTCGGCGAGATCACCGCAGCGGCGCTCACGCAGCCCGAGGTCCCGTCGGAACCGCCGCTCGAGACCGAGGCCGGCCTGTTCGATCTGACGATCGACCAGCTCGTGCCGATCGAGGTGATCGTGCGCGACAGCGAAACCGGCGAGCAGCGCGTCGACGAGGTCACCGGCGAGTACGTCCGCCGCGCGCCGTTCCAGCGGGTCTCGCTGGACTACCCGCCCGAGGCCCGGGAGATGACCCCGGCCGAGCGCCGGAAGGCGGGGGTCCGCAAGGATCACCGCGTGATCTCCCCCTCCAAAGACGCGGAGACCTTCCTCTCGGAGCTGGAGAAGGCGAAGACGAAGCCGCTCTGGCGTCTGCTCGTGGCGCTCAACATCCGGCACGTCGGACCGGTCGCCGCACGCGCGCTCGCGGACTGGTTCGGATCGCTCGACGCGATCCGCGCCGCATCGGTGGGAGAGCTCGCAGAGGTCGACGGCGTCGGCGGGATCATCGCCGAGTCGCTGCAGGACTGGTTCGAGGTCGACTGGCACGTGGAGATCGTGGACCGCTGGGCCGCGGCCGGCGTGCAGTGGGCGACACCGGGGCACCCCGGCCCCGGCGCGGCGGTCGCCGAGGGCGGCGTGCTCTCGGGGCTGACGGTCGTGGCGACGGGCTCGCTCGAGGGCTTCACCCGCGACGGAGCCAAGGAGGCCATCATCCAGGCCGGCGGGAAGGCCGCGTCGAGCGTCTCCAAGAAGACCGACTACGTCGCGGCGGGGCCGGGCGCGGGTTCGAAGCTCACGAAGGCCGAGGAGCTCGGGATCCCGGTGCTCGACGCGGCGCAGTTCGCGATCCTGGTGACGGAGGGCCCGGCCGCGCTCGGCCTCGACGCCTGAGCCGGCTACCACGCCGCGGGCGAACGGCGAGTTATCCACAGCTTGGCGAAAGCGGCTTCGAAGCGCCTGCGCGCGGTCTACGCTGAAGGAGTCGCCGGCGCGGGGCCGTGAGATCCGGTGGAGACGAGAGGACCCGAGATGCCGCAGCGCGATGAAGCTCCGATACGAGCCGCCTGGGCCCTGAGCGACCCCCTGCTCACCGAGTACTACGACACCGAGTGGGGCGTGCCCGTGCGCGACGAGGCGGGCGTCTTCGAACGGCTGTCGCTCGAGGCCTTCCAATCCGGGCTGTCGTGGCTCACGGTGCTGCGCAAGCGCGAGGCGTTCCGGGCGGCCTTCGACGGCTTCGTGCCCGATGCGGTCGCCGAGTACGGAGAGGGCGAGGTCGAGCGCCTGCTGGCGGACGCGGGCATCATCAGGAACCGGCGCAAGATCGAGGCGACGGTCTCCAACGCTCGGGCAGCGGTGCGACTGCGCGAGACGGGGACAGATCTCGCCGAGCTCGTCTGGTCGTATGCTCCGGAGTGCTCTCCCGCGCCCGCGGTCGAGGCCGAGGTGCCGAGCGCGTCTCCGGAATCGGTCGCGCTCGCGAGGGACCTGAAGCGGCAGGGCTTCGTGTTCGTCGGGCCGACGACGATGTACGCGCTCATGTCGGCGATCGGCATCGTCGACGCGCACCTCGTCTCGAGCCACCGCCGCGGCTGCTCGGGGATCTGGAACGCCGACGGTTCGCGCTCGGACGCGCGGTGGGAGTCGTGGAGGGGAGTCTCCCCGACGCCCCGGTAGGATGGGCGGGTTCCTAGAATCCCACCACTCCCGATGGAGCAGCATGCCTGAAACCACTGTGGCCGGCAGCGCCGCGGCGAACGGCGAGATCACGGCGGAGACCGTGCAGCATCTCGCCGGGCTCGCCCGCATCGCCCTCACCGACGACGAGGTCGCGTCGCTCACGAGCGAGCTCGACTCGATCCTCACGAGCATCGCCAAGGTCAGCGAGGTGGCGTCGGACGACGTGCCCGCGACGAGCCACCCGATCCCGCTGAACAACGTGATGCGCCCCGACGAGATCGCGGACGTGCTGACCCGCGAGCAGGCGCTCGCGAACGCGCCGGAGTCGACGGACGGCATGTTCCGCGTCTCCTCGATCCTGGGGGAGGAGCAGTAGTGAGCGAGCTGATCAGACTGACGGCGGCGGAGCTCTCCGCGAAGCTCGCGGCGCGCGAGGTGTCCTCCGAGGAGGCGACGCGGGCGCACCTCGACCGGATCGCGGAGGTCGACGCGGAGGTGGGCGCCTTCCTCGCGACGAACGAGGAGGCGTCGCTCGCCGCTGCACGGGCCGTGGACGCGAGGCGCGCCTCCGGCGAGGAGCTCGGCGAGCTCGCGGGTGTGCCGCTCGCGGTGAAGGACGTGCTCGTCACGACCGACATGCCCTCGACCTCGGGTTCCAGGATCCTCGAGGGCTACATGTCGCCCTACGACGCGACCGCCGTGGCGAAGGCCCGGGCGGCCGGGCTCGTCTCGATCGGCAAGACGAACATGGACGAGTTCGCCATGGGCTCCTCGACCGAGAACTCGGCGTACGGGCCCACGCGCAACCCATGGGATCTCGAGCGGGTGCCCGGCGGATCCGGCGGTGGTTCGGCCGCCGCGGTCGGAGCCTTCGAGGCGCCGCTCGCCCTCGGCTCCGACACGGGCGGTTCGATCCGGCAACCGGCCGCCCTCACCGGCACGGTCGGCGCGAAGCCCACGTACGGCGGGGTGAGCCGCTACGGCGCGATCGCGCTCGCGTCCTCGCTCGACCAGATCGGACCGTGCGCGCGCACCGTGCTCGACACCGCGCTGCTGCACGATGCGATCGCGGGGCACGACCACCACGACTCGACCTCGCTCGACGTCGCGTGGCCGTCGATGACCGCCGCGGCGCGGTCCGGCGCCTCGGGAGACTCGCTGCGCGGCCTCCGCGTCGGCGTCGTCAGGCAGCTGATGATCGAGGGTGTGCAGGCGGGCGTGAAGTCCAGCTTCGAGGAGGCGCTCGCGCTCATCGCCGCCCAGGGCGCGGAGATCGTGGAGATCGACGCCCCCCACTTCGAGTACGCCGTCGCCGCGTACTACCTGATCCTGCCCTCCGAGGCGTCGAGCAACCTCGCCAAGTACGACTCCGTGCGATTCGGGCTGCGGGTCGTTCCCGAGGGCAGCGGCACGGTCGAGAGCGTGATGAGCGCGAGCCGCGAGGCGGGCTTCGGCGCCGAGGTGAAGCGTCGCATCATCCTCGGCACATATGCGCTCTCGGCCGGATACTACGACGCGTACTACGGCAGTGCGCAGAAGGTGCGCACCCTCATCCAGCGCGACTTCGCCGCCGCCTTCGAGCAGGTCGACGTGATCGCCTCGCCCACGGCCCCCACCACGGCGTGGAGGCTCGGATCGCACGGCGGGGATCCGATGCAGGACTACCTGAACGACGCGACGACGATCCCCGCGAACCTCGCCGGGATCCCGGGACTCAGCCTGCCGATCGGAACCGCCGTCGAGGACGGCCTGCCGGTCGGCCTCCAGCTCATGGCTCCCGCGTTCGAGGACGCGCGCCTGTATCGCGCCGGCGCCGCGATCGAGCGCCTCATCGAGGACCGCGACGGACAGCCCTTCTGGGAGCAGGCTCCCGCCCTTGCCCCCGCTTCGATCGGAAAGGCGGCCCGCTGATGGCGAAGACGAAACTCATGGACTTCGAGCGGGCGCTCGAGCTCTTCGAACCGGTCATCGGGCTCGAGGTGCACGTCGAGCTGAACACGAAGACGAAGATGTTCTCCTCCGCGCCCAACAGCTTCGGCGCCGATCCGAACACCAGCCTCACGCCCGTCTGCCTCGGGCTGCCGGGCGCCCTGCCGGTCGTCAACGAGCAGGCCGTGCGGTACTCGATCAGCCTGGGGCTCGCGCTCGAGTGCGAGATCGCCGAGGTCTCGGGCTTCGCGCGGAAGAACTACTTCTACCCCGACATGGCGAAGAACTACCAGATCTCGCAGTACGACGATCCGATCGCGTACGACGGCTCGGTCGAGGTCGAGATCGCCTCCGGTCGTGTCGTGCACGTGCCGATCGAGCGCGCCCACATGGAGGAGGACGCCGGCAAGCTGAATCACGTCGGCGGATCCACGGGGCGGATCCAGGGCGCCGAGTACTCGCTCGTCGACTACAACCGCGCGGGCGTGCCGCTCGTGGAGATCGTGACGCGTCCGATCTTCGGCGGCGAGGCCGACACCCCCGAGATCGCGGCGGCCTACGTCGCGACCATCCGCGAGATCGTGATCGCCCTCGGCATCTCGGACGCGCGCATGGAGCGGGGCAATCTGCGCTGCGACGCGAACGTCTCGCTCCGCCCCCGCGGGAACGAGGACGCGGGCATGGCGGTGCTCGGCACGCGCACCGAGACGAAGAACGTGAACTCGTTGCGCTCGATCGAGCGCGCGGTCCGCTTCGAGATCCAGCGTCAGGCGCAGATCCTGGCCGACGGCGGATCGATCACGCAGGAGACGCGTCACTGGCACGAGGACACGGGGGAGACCTCCCCGGGCCGCCCGAAGTCCGACGCCGACGACTACCGCTACTTCCCCGAGCCGGATCTCGCGCCGCTGACTCCCTCGCGGGATCTCGTAGAGGAGCTGCGAGCGACACTGCCGGAGCACCCGACGCTGCGCCGTCGGCGTCTGCGGGAGGAGTGGGCGTTCACCGCGCTCGAGTTCCAGGACGTCGTGAACTCGGGCCTGCTGGCGACGCTCGAGGCGAGTGTCGCCGCGGGCGTGCCGGCCCAGACCGCGCGCAAGTGGTGGACGGGGGAGATCGCGCGCATCGCGAACGAGCGTTCCGCCGTCGCGTCCGATCTCATCGCGCCTCAGCAGCTCGCGTCGGTCGTGCAGTTCGTGGATGCCGGTACCCTCAACGACAAGCTGGCGCGCCAGGTGATCCAGGGGATCATCGACGGCGAGGGCACCGCCGCCGAGATCGTGGAGGCCAGAGGGCTCGCGATCGTCTCGGACGACGGAGCGCTCATCGAGGCGATCGACGCGGCGCTCGCGCAGCAGCCCGATGTGCTGCAGAAGATCCGCGACGGCAAGGTGCAGGCCGCGGGAGCCGTGATCGGCGCGGTCATGAAGGCGATGCGCGGCCAGGCCGACGCGGCGCGCGTGCGGGAGCTGGTGCTGGAGCGGGCCGCGCAGTAGCGCGGGGCTAGCGGGCGTCCTCGTCCACCCAGTCCATCGACTTCGTCACGGCCTTGCGCCACTGCCGCAGCAGACGATCCCGCTCGGGAGCGTCCATCGAGGGTTCCCAGCGCCGGTCCTCGCCCCAGTTCGCGCGGAGGTCGTCGAGGTCCGACCAGAAGCCGACCGCGAGACCGGCGGCGTAGGCGGCGCCGAGTGCGGTGGTCTCCGCGACCCGGGGCCGAACCACCGGCACGCCGAGGATGTCGGCCTGGAAGCGCATCAGGGTCTCGTTCGCGACCATGCCCCCGTCGACCCGGAGCTCCGGGGGCGGGAAACACCCCC
>JAPSIU010000070.1 GCA_031178565.1 Leucobacter sp.
CGACACCGAGCTCTCGACGGGCGACTATCTCGCCGCGCTCTCGGTGACCCGGGCCACCGTCTCGGACGAGCAGCAGGCGTCCTTCCTGGAGGACATCGAGACCCTCGCGCGGCTGTAGCGCGGATCAAGGCACGCACGGGCCGTAGCGCCGCACACACGATCCCGCTGAGGCCCGCCGCGTCCGAAACGCCGAACGGGTGCTCCCGGACGCCGAGGCATCGGGGAGCACCCGTTCGCGAGGGGAGCGCGACTACCCGCGGAAGGTCTCGAAGATCTTCGTGTAGTTGCTCAGCTCCTCGTTGCTGCAGGGCTGCACCGGCTGCGCGAGGTCGTAGCCCTCGGGGATGTTCAGCGCCTCGCTCGACGCGAGCTCCTCCGACATGAACTCGTCGACGCCCTCGACGCCGGTGTCGTACGCCTGGTAGTTCACGGCGACGGCCATGTTCTCGGGCTCGAGCATCCAGTTGATGAAGGTCTTGGCCTGGTCGATGTTCTCCGCGCCCGAGGGGATCGCGAAGTTGTCCTGCCAGAGCGTGAGGCCCTCTTCGGGGTAGACGAACTTCAGGGTGGGGCGGTCCATCATGGCGCGGTGCCCGGCGCCGTTCCAGACCATCGCCATCGCCTGCTCGCCGTTCGCGAGCCGCTCGAAGATGCCGTCGCTGTTGATGGTGTCGACGCGCGGTTTGAAGTCCGTGAGCAGATCCTGCGCGGCCTGGAGCTCCGCCCCGTCCGTCGTGCAGAACTCGCCGCCGGTCGCGCGCAGAGCGCTCGTGACGACCTCGGACTGGTCGTTCATGATGCCCACCTGACCCGCCGACTCCGGCGGGTTGAAGTAGTCCTTCCACGAGGTGAGCTCCTCGTCGACGACCGCGGTGTCGTACATGAACGAGGTGGTGCCGTACAGATACGGCGTCGTGTACTTGCGGCCCTCGTCGAAGTAGACGTCCATGAAGTCGTCCTTGATGTTGCCGCCGTTCGGCAGGCTCTGCGAGTCGAACTCGAGCAGCAGGCCGTCGTTCGCGAGGATCTGCACCATGTAGTCGGAGGGGACCACGACGTCGTAACCGGCGCCGTCCGATGCACGGAGCTTCGCCTCGAGGCTCTCGTTGCTGTCGAAGTAGTCGACGTTCAGGGTGATCCCGGTGTCGTCCTTGAACTTCTTGATGAGCTCCTCGGGGTAGTAGTCGCTCCAGGTGTAGAGGTTGACCTCGCCGCTCGTCGCCTCGACGTACTCCGTCGAGGCCTTCGCGTCGCCCTCGGCTCCGCCTCCCTCCGAGATGCCCCCTCCGCAGGCGGTCAGGGCGAGCGCCCCGGTGGCTGTCAGGGCGAGTCCCGCCGCGATGCGGGATCTCCTCAGTGCGTTACGCATGCTGTTTGCTCCTTCGTTGTGATTGCATGAACGTGATGGTGGTGACGACGATCGCGAGCACGAGCAGCAGTGTCGCCACGACGTTGACGGCCGGGCTCGCGCCGCGTCGGATCAGGCTGAACAGGAACACCGGCAGCGGTGTCGCGCCCGATGCCGAGAGGAAGTTCGAGATGATGAAGTCGTCGAGCGAGATCACGAACGCGAGGATCGCGCCCGAGATGATTCCGGGGACGAGCAGCGGGATGGTGATCCGGCGGAAGATCTGCCAGGTGCTCGCGCCGAGATCCGTCGCGGCCTCGAAGTAGTCGGTGCCGAGGCCCTTCAGGCGCGCCCGGATCGGCATGAGCGCGAACGGGATGCAGAACGAGGTGTGGGCGAGGATCAGCGCGAGCATGCCCGGCTGCAGCCCGATCATCCGGATGAACCCGAGTGTCGCGACCGCGAGCACGATCTCGGGGATCACGAGCGGGGCCGAGAGGATCGCGGTCGCGATCGCGCTGCCGCGGACCCGCAGGCGCTCGACCGACAGGGCGAACAGGATCGCGAACACCGTCGAGACGATGGTCGCGACGATCGCGATCTGCAGCGACACCCGGACGGCGCTCAGCAGGTTGGCGTTCTGGAAGACGGCGGGGAACCAGCGGAGGCTGAACCCCTTCCACACGAGCGCCGAGTCCCCGTCGTTGAAGGCGTACAGCGTCGTGATGAGGATCGGGACGTACAGGAACACGATCGCGAAGATCGCGATGGGCGCGACTCCGGGGAAGTCGGCGAGCCGCAGCGCGGCGGGCTTCTTCGACCGGGCGGGGGCCTTCGGGGCTGCGGTGCTCATAGCGAGATCTCCACCTTCCTGCCGGACTTGCGCGAGTAGAAGGCGATCGCGATCAGCGTGATCATGAGCATCACGAGGATGATCACCGAGAGGGCGGCCCCGAACGGCCAGTTGCGCGCGTCGCCGAACTGCGCCGCGATGAGGTTGCCGATGAGGAGCACCTTGCCGCCGCCGAGCAGCACGGGTTGCACATAGGAGCCGAACGCCGGCATGAACACGAGCAGCGTGCCCGAGACGATGCCGGGGACCGAGATCGGCAGGATGATGCGGCGCATCACTGTGAACTTCTTCGCCCCGAGGTCGTAGGCGGCCTCCGCGAGGCGGAAGTCGAATCCTGCGAGAGCCGAGTAGATCGGCAGCACCATGAATGGGAGGAAGGTGTAGATGAGCCCCAGCTGGGACGCGAAGGGCGTGTAGAGCAGCGAGAACTCGCCGAGCCCGAGTGCGCCTGCGGCCGAGTTCACCACGCCGTTGTCGTTCAGGATCAGCATCCAGGCGTAGGTGCGCACGAGCAGGTTCGTCCAGAACGGGATCGTGACGATGAGCACGAGGATGCTCTGCAGCTTCGCCGGACGCGTCGCCATCCACAGCGCGAGGGGGAAGGAGAGGACGAGGCACACCACGGTCGTGACCGTCGCCTGCCACAGCGATTCGGTGAAGACGGAGAGGTACCGCGGATCGAAGGCGGTGTTGCCGAGGAAGTCGTTCTGGAAGAGGAAGCCGACGTACGGTTCGAGCGTGAACTCGTAGACGATGCCGCCTCCCGCGGGCGGACGCGACATGAACGAGAAGACGACGATGATGACGAGCGGGCCGACCGTGAACAGGAGGCCGACGAGGAGCGCGGGGAGGGTCGCGAACCAGCCGAGCTGACTCGGGCGCTTCGGCTCGCCGCGCCGCCGCGCCACGTTCACGGGGACGGTGCGATCCGCGGGAGGGGTGGTGCGCTCGCCGCCGGTGCCGGTGCCGGTGCCGGTGCCGGATCCGACCGTGCCGGTGCCGGCCGTGCCGGGTGCGCGGCTCATGGACGGGCCCCCGCGGGCGCCTCGGGGGCGATCGGGCGGAGCGCCGCGGGGTCCGCGTACAGCGACACCTCGGCGCCGAGGCGGAGCGCGGGATCGAAGGGCGGGGGAACTCGCACCGCGAGTTCCGCGCCGTCGGCGAGCCGCACCGTTCCTCGGAGGTCCGTGCCCATGTAGACGAGCCCGCTCACGGTTCCGGCCGCGAACCGGTGCCCGACCGGGGCGAGGCTGATCCGCTCGGGGCGGATGGTGACCGTCACGGCGCCGTCGGGCGTGGGCACCGTCTTCGGGAGCACGACCGGGTCGCCGCCGGGGAGGGTCACCTCGAGGCGATCCTCGGGGTCCGGGCCCGATCCCGATCCCGATCCCGATCCCGATCCCGAGCCGGCATCGGTACCGGGCGCCGCCTCCGCGTGCGCCGCGGAGCCCTCTGCCCGTCTGCGCGTCGCCGGCACCGTCACGAAGTTCGTCTCGCCGATGAAGTCCGCGACGAAGCGGCTCACGGGCTTCTCGTAGATCTCCTCGGGGGTGCCGATCTGCTCCGGGCGCCCCTGGTTGAACACGGCGATGCGGTCGCCCATGCTGAGCGCCTCTTCCTGGTCGTGCGTCACGAAGACGAAGGTGATGCCGGTGGTGCGCTGCAGGCGCTTCAGCTCGTTCTGCATGCCGCGTCGCAGCTTCAGGTCGAGCGCCGCGAGGGGCTCGTCGAGGAGCAGCACCTCCGGCTGCTTCGCGAGCGCGCGGGCGAGGGCGACGCGCTGCTGCTGCCCGCCCGAGAGCTGGCTCGGTTTGCGGTTCGCCATCGAGGAGAGCTGCACGAGGTCGAGCATCTCGCGCACGCGCGCCTCCACCTCGCGCTTCGGCCGGCGCTCCATCTCGAGGCCGAACGCGATGTTCTGAGCGATCGTGAGGTGCGGGAAGAGCGCGTACGACTGGAACACCGTGTTCACGGGGCGGTCGTGCGGCGCGAGCTGGTCGATCCGTCGGCTGCCGAGCAGGATCTCGCCGGAGTCGAGCGTCTCGAGGCCCGCGATGCTGCGCAGCAGGGTGGTCTTGCCGCAGCCCGAGGGGCCGAGCATGACGAAGAACTCGCCCTGGCGGATCGTGAACGAGACATCGTCGATGGCTCGGACCTCGGTCTTCTCGGGGGTGACGAAGGTCTTGATCGCCGAGCGGATGGTGAGTTCTCTCGAGGGCGAGTCCTCGGGCGCGATGCGGTCGGCTCCGCTGATCGTGGGGATGGGCGTCGTCATTGAGCGGTCTTCTCTCTCCCGGGCGGCTCGCCTCGTTACGTGCCGCTCGGTTGATAAAGCTAACGTCATTAGATTAAATGTGCAATAGCCTCTTCGTGCAGTTACCGATCTGAGACGATAGCGGTGGACGAGCGCTGCGGGGAACCCTGGGGGAACCCCGAGAGAATCGTCAGAGAACCGACATGATCCTGCGCCTCTGCGCAGAGGCAGTCACGAGCCGGAGGAGTCCACATGAGCGCAGCCGCAGGTCCTCGGGCGTCGAGGCGGCGCTCGGGCCGGCCCAGCCGTCCACCGCTGACGGAGGCGATGATCGGGCGGGCGGCGCTCGACATCATCGATGCGTCCGGCTGGGAGTCGTGCACCATGAACGCGCTGGCGCAGCGGCTCGGCGTCCGAGGTCCCTCCCTCTACCACTACATCGCCGGGCAGCGAGAGGTCATCGAGCTCGTCCGCGCCCTTATCGTGCATGAGATCCAGGATCCGAGCGTCTACGAGCAGCCCTGGGACGAGGCGATGTTCCAGTTCGGGATGCGCTACTACCGGGCCTTCGCGCAGCACCCGAACGCGATCCAGCTGCTCATTACCACCCCGGTGCGCGACCACGACACGCTGATCATGTACGACGACTTCCTCGGCGCGATGAGCGCCGACGGTCTCGACGTCGGGGCCGCGTTCGAGGCGCTCCTCGGCCTCGAGAATCTCGCGCTCGGCTTCGCCTTCGAGTGGAACGCCGAGGATCTCGTCCTCGATTCCGAGCTCGCGGAGGACCACGGCGCCGCCACGCTCGCCGAGGCGCTCAGGGAGCGGGCCAGCCAGTCGGCGGCGCAGGAGGAGACGTTCGAGCGACTGCTCCGACGCTACATCGCGGTCTTCGGCGCATCGCGCGAGGACGGCGTCGCCGCCCGCGATGTCGGAGGAGCGCGGTAGCGTTCAACCACGGATCCCGAGACCCGCGGATCCGCCGAGCGATACGTGGACGGCGACGCCGTCCGACGAGGGGAGCGCGATGTTCGTGAGCGAGAGCGGCGGCCGTCCCGTCCTGGTGACGAGCGCGAGCGACCTGACCGCCGCGAGCGCCTGCGAGTTCGCCTTCCTCCGGCGCGTCGACGTGAAGCTCGGGCGCGACGCGGAGGTTCCGCCCGACGACGACCCGATGCTCGCGAGAGCCGCCAGGCTCGGCGACGCGCATGAGGACCGGGTGCTTGCCGAGCTGCGCGAGCGGATCGGCCCCGGATCGGCCGGTCTGCCCGGCGGGGTCGTCGAGATCCCGCGTCCCGCGTCGATGGGGTTCGAGGCGCTCGCAGCGGTGTCCGAGCAGACGCGCGCGGCGCTGGCCGGGAAGGCCGGCGTCGTCTTCCAGGCGACGTTCTTCGACGAGGCGCAGCGGACGGCCGCGGGCGAGGACCCGGCGATCGCCTTCGTGGGATTCGCCGACTTCCTCGAACTGCTCCCAGACGGACGGTACGAGGTCCAGGACACGAAGCTCGCCCGCCGCGCCCGTGTGACGGCGCTCATGCAGCTCGCGGCATATGCCGAGCAGCTGGAGCGCCTCGGCGTTCCGGTCGCACCCGAGGCGACGCTCATCCTCGGCGACGGCGCCCGCTCCCGCCATCGGCTCGCGGATATCGCCCCCGTCTTCCGCGCCCGACGCGAGCGACTGCACCGGATCCTGCTCGACCGGTTCCGCGCCGCGGGAGGCGACGGGCGGCGCGAGTCGGCCGAGCCGGTCGCGTGGGGTGCTCGGGGCCTCGTCCGGTGCGGGCGCTGCGAAGTGTGCGCGCCCGAGGTCCTGCGCACCCGGGATCCGCTGCTCGTCGCCGGCATCCGGGCCGTACAGCGGGACCGGCTCGTCGAGTCCGGCCTCGACACGATCGAGCGGATCGCCGAGGCGCTGCCCGCGATCCGGGCGGGGGCGCGAGCGGTCGAGGGCATGTCGCCCGCGGTGCTCGAGCGCATCGCGGCCCAGGCGAGCGTTCAGCTGCGCTCGGAGCGCTCGGGGCAGGTGGCGG
The DNA here is from genome assembly GCA_031178565.1 of Leucobacter sp. Lineage (GTDB taxonomy): Bacteria > Actinomycetota > Actinomycetes > Actinomycetales > Microbacteriaceae > Leucobacter. The sequence goes on from JAPSIU010000070.1 coordinate 6,486, forward strand.
TCGAGCCGGCCGATCCGCAGGCGCTCGCCGCGATCCCCCCTCCGAATCCGGGAGACCTGTTCTTCGATTTCGAGGGGGACCCGCTCTATCGCGAGCCGGGGAGCGACGGGTCGGCCCGCTGGGGCGTCGACTACCTCTTCGGCATGGTGGACGCCGAGGAGCGCTTCACCGCGTTGTGGGCGCACGGTCTCGAGGCCGAGCGCCGCGCGCTCGAGGAGTTCCTCGCCCTCGTCGCCGAGCGGAGGAAACGGTTCCCCGACATGAGGATCTACCACTACGCCGCCTACGAGCGCACGCACCTCCTCAGCATCGCCGCTCGTCACGGGGTCGGCGAGGCGGAGGTCGACCGGCTGCTGCGGGAGCACGTGCTCGTCGATCTGTACCCGATCGTGCGCCGCGCGCTCCGCGTCGGCTCGAGCTCGTACTCCATCAAGAAGCTGGAGCCGCTGTACATGGGGACGGCCCTGCGCGACGAGGACGGGGTGACGACCGCTGCGCAGTCGGTGACCGAATACGCCGAGGCCACGGCCCAGCTCGCCTCCGACGATCCCGCGACGCGCTCCGAGGGGCGGAGCCGGCTCGACGCGATCGCCGACTACAACCGCTACGACTGCGTGTCGACGCTCCGTCTGCGCGACTGGCTCCTCGAGATCGCGGAGGCGCACGGGGTCTCGCCCTTCCCGGCGTCCGGGGTCGCCGAGGACGACGTCCCCGAGCTCGAGCTGAGTTCGATCGGCGCTGCGCTCTCCGCCCACGCGGCCGCAGCGGAGAACGAGACGGACCGGTCCGCGGCGGCGCTCGCCGCGAGTGCGATCGACTACCACCAGCGCGAGCAGAAGTCGTTCTGGTGGGCGCACTTCGCGCGACTCGTCGATCCGATCGAGGACTGGGCCGACACCCGAGACGTGCTCGTCGTCGACGGTGCACGGAGCGGCGTCCTGGTCGACTGGTTCCTGCCGCCGCGAGCCCGGGCGGAGCGCCGCCACCTGCGGCTGCGGGGAGAGATAGCTCCGGGCAGCAGTCTGCGGGTCGGCGGAGACGCGTACGTGCTCTACGAGCACCCCGCTCCGTTCCCGCAGCCGGGTGCGGCGCCGGGGGCCAGGGGCGTGCGCCGCGTGAGGATCGTGGAGCGCTTCGACGACGGCGTGACCGTCGAGGAGTTCGTCGGCGCCACGGAGCCCTACCGAGCGCTGCCGGTCGCGCTCGTGCCGGGCCCGCCGCCTCCCGCCGGCGCCCAGAAGGGTGCGATCGAGGAGTGGGGAACGGCGCTCGCCCGAGCGCTCGATCGCGGGGAGTTCCCGCGCGATCCCGTCGTGGACCTCATCCGCCGCGCGAGTCCCCGCCTCGTGGGCGGCTCGGGTCTCGTTCCTCCGGGATCCGAGACGCCTCCCGGCTCGGAGGAACGGGACTCTGCCGATCGAGGCTCTCGCGATCGGGACTCCGGCGACCGGGACTCCGACGGGGATGGCCCGATCGGAGCGGTCGTCGCCAGCCTGCGCCGCCTGGACCGCAGTTTCGTCGCCGTCCAGGGGCCGCCCGGCACCGGCAAGACCTACCTCGCCGCCCGTGTCATCCGGAGGCTGGTGGAGGAGGACGGCTGGCGCGTCGGCGTGGTGGCGCAGTCGCACCGGGTGGTCGAGAACGTGCTCGAGGGAGTGGTCTCGGCGGGGCTCGATCCGGCACTCGTCGGCAAGGTGCCGCAGGGCGGCGCCCCCGCGGAGGGCGACCCGCTTCCGGCCTACACGGTGCTGCGGAAGAACGGGCACCTCCGCTTCGCGCAGTCGCACCGCGAGGCCGGTCGCGGATGCGTCATCGGCGGCACCGCGTGGGACTTCAGCAACCCGACCCGCTTCGAGCGGCGCGGCCTCGACCTCCTCGTCATCGACGAGGCGGGCCAGTTCTCGCTGGCCCCCACGATCGCCGCGTCCGTTTCGGCCGAACGCCTGCTGCTCCTCGGCGACCCGCAGCAGCTGCCGCAGGTCTCCCAGGGCAGCCACCCCGAACCGGTCGACACATCGGCGCTCGGCTGGCTGCTCGGCGAGCACGAGACGATGCCCGACGGGCTCGGCTACTTCCTCGCGGAAACCCGCCGCATGCGCCCCGAGCTCGCCGAGGTCGTGTCAGAGCTCGCGTACGAGGGGCGGTTGCACGCGCATCCGAGCGCCTCGCTGCGCACGGTTCGGGAAGCCGGTCGGGCCGGGCTCGTGTGGCACCCCGTGGCTCACAGCGGCAACGCGACGAGTTCTCCGGAGGAGGCCGCGGAGGTCGTGCGGATCATGCGCGAGGCGCGGCGAGGCGTGCTGAGCGAGCCCGGGAAGGAGGATCGCCGCCTCACCGAGGACGATCTCATCGTCGTCGCCGCCTACAACGCGCAGGTCGAGTGCGTCGCCGAGGCGCTCGCGTCGGCCGGCCTCGACCGCGTTCGCGTCGGCACGGTCGACAAGTTCCAGGGGCAGGAGGCGGTGATCGCCGTCGTCACGCTCGCGGCCTCGAGCCCGGAGGACGTACCCCGAGGGCTCGAGTTCCTGCTCATGCGGAACCGACTCAATGTGGCGATCAGCCGGGCGCAGTGGGCGGCGCACCTCGTCTCCTCCGATCGCCTGGGCGACGGACTGCCCGGGAGTGCGGAGGGGCTCGCCGCGCTCTCCGGATACCTGAGGCTCACCGAGCGCGCGGCGGCTAACGTGGAGGCATGATGAAACCAGGCGGCCCGTTCAAGACACCCCCGTCGCGCCGGCTCCCTCCGCTGCCGGAAGAGGGCGCGGCGCCCGATGCATCTGGGACATCCGATGCATCCGGGGCACCGGATGCTCCGGCCTCCCTCAGCGCGTCGCGGCGATCCCGGGTCCCGGCCTTCGAGGTGATGCGGATCACCGACGAGATCGCGCGCCGCAGGCTCGACGGCCACGACGTGGTCTCGCTGTGCGCGGGCGAGCCGAGCGCGCGCCCGACGCCCGGCACGCTCAAGCCCGCCGGCTACACGGGACCGCTCGGCACCTCGCCGTTGCGGGAGGCCGTCGCCGGCCACTACCGCAACTGGTACGGGGTCGAGGTGGATCCCGCGACGGTGGCGATCACGACCGGATCCTCGGGAGCCTTCCAGCTGGTCTTCCTCGCGGCCTTCGATCCCGGCGATCGGGTCGCGCTCGTGAGCCCGGGCTATCCGGCGTACCGGAACATCCTCACGGTGCTCGGGGTGGAGGTCGTCGAGATCCCGACCGGGCCCGCAACCCGCTACCAGCCGACTCCCGGGCTTCTCGACGCGGCCGTGGAGCAGCACGGACCTCTCGCCGGTCTCGTCATCGCGTCACCGGCGAACCCGACCGGGACCATGCTCGGCCGGGCCGAGCTCGTCGCGCTCGTGGAGTGGTGCCGGCGCAACGGCGTGCGCCTCATCAGCGACGAGATCTACCACGGCATCACGTACCCCTCCGGCGCGGGTTCGAACGGAGGGGCCGCTTCGGCTGTCCGGTCCGAACCGCACGCGTCGGACGGGATCCCGGATCCGCGCGGTGTGACGCTGCGCGAACTCGATCCCGAGGGGATCGTCATCAACTCGTTCTCGAAGTACTGGGGGATGACCGGCTGGCGGCTCGGCTGGGCGCTGCTGCCGGCCTCGCTCGTGCGACCGATGGAGGCGCTGGCCTCGAATTTCGCGCTCTCGCCGCCCGCCCCCGCGCAGGAGCTCGCGCTCTCCGCGTTCGAACCCGAGACCTACGCGGAGCGGGACGCCATCGTGGCGGGGTTCGCCCGGGCGCGATCGCTGATCCTCGACGCCGAACGGGAGTTGAACTGGGGCGTCGCCGCGCCCTCCGACGGCGCGTTCTACTACTACTCGGAGCTCGGGCCGCAGCTCGAGCGCCACGGCACCTCCGTGAACTACGCGAGGGCGCTGCTCGAGCAGGCGGACGTCGCGGTCGTGCCGGGTGTCGACTTCGACCCGATCGCGGGGTCGCTGGCCGTGCGCCTCTCCTACGCCGCGGGTGAGGCGGCCGTCGCCGAAGCGCTCGACCGCATCATCCGCTTCCAGGCCTGAGCCGGGTCGGTTCGGGCTGGAATCGACGGCCCGGCCGGGACCCGACCCCGGCCGACCCGGCCTGGGCCCGCCCCCGACCCTCGGCCTACCGGGCGCCGTACTCGATGACGGTGCGGATGCCGCGCCCCTGCCGCATCTCGGCGAACGCCTCGTTCACCTGCTCGAGCGGGATCCGATCCGTCACCATCGAGTCGAGATCGACGCGTCCCTCCATGTACAGGTCGATGATCTT
>JAPSIU010000395.1 GCA_031178565.1 Leucobacter sp.
TCGGAAAGCGGGTGAAATCCTCGATCTCACTCGCGGTGGCGGGAATCGTGGTGTTCGTCAGCATCGCGGCGTTCACGGCCGCGGACCGGCCGGTGACCGACGCGAAGCTGATCGTCATCCTGCTCGCCTTCGCCATCGTGCTCGCGGTCGCGCTGTTCCTCTTCATCCTCTTCCGGCACCGGGGTGCGGCTCTCGTCTACATCGTCGGAGCCGGCGTCCTGTACGGCTTCGTCGCGACCTTCGCGAAGGCCGTCATCGGGCGCCTTCAGCAGGGGGAGTTCGAGTGGCTCACCTGGACGTGCGTCGGGGCGCTCGTCGTCGGGGCTCTGCTCGGCATGGTGTTCGTGCAGAACGCGTACTCGTCGGGGCCGCCGGATCTCGTGGTCGCGGGGCTCACGGTGATCGATCCGATCATCGCGGTGCTCATCGGCATCATCGTGCTCGGCGAGGCCGCCGGAGCCCCGCTGTGGGCGGTGCTGGCGTTCATCGCCTCGGGCGCAGCCGCGGTGGTCGGCGTGCTCGGGCTCGCGCGGTTCCATCCGCAATCGGGAGCCTCCGCGTTGGACTCCGAGCGGCGAGGCGGCGCGGCCTGACCCTCGATGGAATCGGAGCCTCGGGGAACGGGAACTGGGCGCTCGGCGAACGAGGAGCCTCCGTGCTCAGCCGCGCGGGGCGCCCCGGCCGGGGCGGAAGGCGGAGACGGTGGGATCGCCCGGGATCCAGAATCGCCAGGGGAAGGCGGGCCCACCGGCCTCGCCCGCGACGCCGACGCGGGGACCGGCGGCGATGTCGGCCGGCGGCGTCTCGGGCGGCGCGAACGCGAAGGGCGCTTCGAAGAGGTCTCGGCCGTTGTGCGCTTCTCGGGTGATCCCGAGCGCCGCGGCGAGATTGCCCGGTCCGCGGGCCAGAGAGCGAGCCGGGACGGGCGCGGGATGCCCGCGCTTCGCGGATCGTCGGAGCTGCGCCAAACGCTCTCCCTCGACCACCTCGCCCGAGCGGATCAGCACTCCCGACGCGACGCCCTCGGGCGAGCACACCATGTTCAGGGCGAAGTGCATTCCGTAGCTGAAGTACACGTAGGCGTGACCGGGCGGCCCGAACATCGAGGCGTTGCGCTCGGTGCGGCGGTCCCTGGAGTGCGACCCCGGGTCGTAGCGGCCGGGCACCCCGACGCCGTGGTAGGCCTCGACCTCGCTGATCCTGACGGTCACCGCTCCCTCGTCGCTCGTGACGGTGAGCCTCGAACCGAGCAGCAGCGGGGCGACCGTCAGGGCGTCTGCTGCGAAGAGGTCTCGTGTCACGGATCCAGTATTCCAGAGTTGACAATTTAGGCCAACCTAACCATCATGTGATGAGGCGCTCTCGAATCGATGCGTCACCCGGACCCAGTGTCCCTCGATCCTCCCGTTCGCCCGCAGGAAGGCACCGTGTCCGCCGAAGATCACACCCCCGTTCCGCCGTTCGCGATCGCCGCGGCGACCGTGTCCGCCGTCGAGCGGCTCACGCCGAGCTTCGCGCGCATCACCCTCTCGGGCGAGGGCGTCGATTCCCTGTGCACCCCCGGGCACACGTTCGACCAGCGCGTCAAGCTGATCTTCCCGCCGGACTCGGGAGCGCTGCCCGAGCTCACCGCCGACGGCGACTGGTACCGCGCCTGGCTCGATGTGCCGGAGGCGGAGCGAGGATCCATGCGCACCTACTCCATCAGGGAGGTGAGCGTCGACGCGCGGGGAGCGACCCTGGTCGTGATCGACTTCGTGCTGCACCTCGAGCCCGGTGCGACGGGACCGGCATCGCGCTGGGCCGCCCGGGCCGCTGCCGGGGATCGACTGCTCATCGTCGGCCCTCGCCGGGGGCGCCTCGACGGGGGCGGCATCGAGTACCACCCCGGCGACGCGCGCCGGATCCTGCTCGCGGGCGACGAGACCGCGGCTCCCGCGATCGCGCGGATCCTCGAGGACTCTCCGCCGGACACGCGGGGGATCGCCTTCATCGAGGTGCCCGAGGGTGCGGACCGTCTTCCGATCTCGCTACCCGACGGCGTCGAGGTGCGGTGGCTGCCCCGATCCGGTGCGGCGCACGGAACCGCACTGATCTCCGAGGTGCTCGACCACCTCGGCGCGGGTGCGGCCGTTCAGATCCGCGATGTGGAGACCGAGGAGCTCCCCTGGGAGACCCCGCGGTACTCCGCGCTCGGCGAAGAGATCGAGGCGGGCGAGAGCGGGCCGGACTGCTACTACTGGATCGCGGGGGAGAGCGCCGTCGTCACGACGCTCCGTCGCCACCTCGTGAAGGAGCTCGGGATCGAGCGCTCGCAGGTCGCGTTCATGGGGTACTGGCGGCGCGGCGTCGCGATGAAGGGGTAGCGCGCCGGGACCGTGCGTCCGGTCAGGCGAGCGCCCCGTCCACGGCGCTGCCGAGCACGCGAGCCGCGGCGAGTCGCTCGGGATCCGCGGTGCGCGGATCGACGTCGAGCACGGTGAAGTCGGCGAGGAGGCCCGGAGCGAGCGCTCCGATCTCGTGCTCGCTGAAGAGCTGCCATGCCGCGTGGGAGGTGTGCGCCCGGAGCGCGTCGGCGCGGCTCACCGGCGTGCCGTTGTCGAGGTGGCGGCCGGTGCGGGAGGTGCGGGTCTCGGCGACCGCCATGTTGCGCAGCGGCTCGGCGGGCGTCACCCACCCGTCGTTGTGGAAG
>JAPSIU010000071.1 GCA_031178565.1 Leucobacter sp.
TATCAACGAGACGAGGTCGTGCGATACGCGGACTTCGTCGGCGACTCGTTCATGCTGGCGCAGGCGGCCAAGGCGCACCCCGAGGTCGAGGCGTTCGTGTTCTGCGGCGTGCACTTCATGGCGGAGACGGCGGACATCCTCTCGGGATCCGAGCAGGCGGTGATCCTGCCCAATCTCGCGGCGGGCTGCTCGATGGCGGATATGGCGACCATCGAGCAGGTCGAGGACTGCTGGCGCGAACTCACCTCCGTGCTGGGCGCCGAGCCCGCCGTCGACGGGCGCGCGCCGGTGATCCCCGTCACCTACATGAACTCCTCCGCGGCGATCAAGGCGTTCTGCGGCCGCAACGGCGGCATCGTGTGCACCTCCTCCAATGCGCGGACGGTCCTCGAGTGGGCCTTCGAGCGCGGGCAGCGGGTGGTGTTCTTCCCGGATCAGCATCTCGGGCGCAACACGGCTCGAGCGATGGGCATCCCGGAGGACCTGATGCCGCTGTGGCGACCGCACCTCGCACTCGGGGGCAACACCATCGAGCAGCTCGACGAGGCTCGTGTGATCCTCTGGAACGGCTTCTGCTCCGTCCACAAGCGCTTCACCGTCGCGCAGATCGAGCGGGCGCGCGCCGAGCACCCGGGCGTCCGCGTCATCGTGCATCCCGAGTGCCCCGCAGCGGTGGTCGAAGCGGCAGACGGCTCGGGATCCACGGAGTACATCCGCAGAGAGATCGAGGCGGCGGCTCCGGGGAGCGTGATCGCGGTCGGCACCGAGATCAACCTCGTCAACCGGCTTCAGCAGGAGCACCCCGAGCTCACGATCTTCTGCCTCGACCCGGTCGTGTGCCCGTGCTCCACGATGTACCGGATCCACCCGGCCTATCTCGCCTGGACGCTCGAGGCGCTCGTCGCCGGTTCGACCCCCAACCGCATCGTCGTCGACGGGGCGGTCGCGCGCGACTCCCGGGTCGCGCTCGAGCGGATGCTCGCGGCGAAGCCATGATCCTCGTCATCGGATCCGGTGTCGCCGGACTGTCGTGCGCGCTCGCCGCGGCGCGGGCCGGAGCCGAGGTCGAACTCGTGACCCCGGGCGAGCTGCGCACCGAGGCTCGCGGCGGGGATGCCTGCGGCGATGCGGGGTCCGGCGGTGGCAACACCGCGCTCGCCCAGGGCGGGATCGCGGCGGCGATCGGCGCCGGCGATCGTGCGAGCGAGCATCTCGCCGACACGGTCGCCGCTGGGGCGGGGCTCGTCGACGCCGATTCGGCGAGGGTGCTGACGCGCGAGGGCGCGCGTCTGGTGCGCGACCTCCTCGCGAGCGGCTTCCCGGCGGACCGGGGCCTCGACGGACGGCTCGCACTGGGGCTCGAGGGCGCTCACGGACGGAACCGCATCGTGCACGCGGGAGGCGATCGCACGGGTGCGGTGCTGCATCGCTTTCTCGCCGGACGGGTGCTGGCGGAAGCGGCCGCGGGGCGGATCGTGCTCACCGAGCGGCGCGCCGCGGTCTCGCTCGTCTCCGACTCGGGGCTCGTCGTCGGCGCCGTGCTGCAGGACCTCGACGGCCGTTCGGAGACCCGGCACGCGGACGCGGTCGTGCTCGCGACGGGCGGGTACGCGGCGCTGTACCCGCGCACGTCCAACCACGCGGGATCGCGCGGCGAGGGGATCCTGATCGCGGCTCGGGCGGGCGCGCTCGTCGCGGATCTCGAGTTCGTGCAGTTCCACCCCACCCTGCTGGACGGCACGGGGCAGCTGATCTCCGAGGCCGTTCGCGGAGCGGGCGCGCTGCTGCTCGACGGCGCCGGGCGGCGCTTCATGCGGGATCGACACCCGCTCGCCGAACTCGCTCCGCGAGACGTCGTCTCTCGGGAGATCCACCGGGTGATGCGAGACCGCGGCGAGAGCGCGGTGTGGCTCGACGCCTCCGGGATCGAGCGTACGGGCGGCGCCGGAGCGCTCGCGCGGAAGTTCCCCGGCGTCTCCGCCGCCGTCGCCTCGCGAGGGCTCGACTGGACGCGGGACCCGATCCCCGTCTCGCCGGCCGCGCACTACACGATGGGCGGCGTGCTCAGCGATCTCGACGGGCGGAGCAGTCTGCCCGGCCTCTTCGTGGCGGGCGAGGTCGCCGCGACGGGTGTGCACGGCGCCAACCGCCTCGCCTCGAACTCCCTGCTGGAGGGGCTCGTCTTCGGGGAGCGGGCCGGTCGGGCGGCCGCGGCGTTCGTCGGGGCGGACGGTGCGAGCGCGAGCGGGGCGGCCTCGATCTCGAGCGGACCGAGGCGGTCCTGGCGAACGCGGGGGACGGGATTCCGCGCGCTCGAACACCGTGCCGCGACGGCGCTGATCGCCTCGGCGGGTGGCGGACCCGGCCACGTGGACGATCCGGCGACCGTCGATGAGCGCGTCTCGCGAGCGGTCGCGGAGGGGCTCGGGATCGAGCGCGATGCCGAGGGGCTGCGCGCGGCCGGGGCCGTCTTCTCATCGAGTACCGGAGGTGCGTCCGACCTGGCCGCGATGATCCTCGCAGCCGCCGAGGCGCGCGTCGAATCCCGAGGCGCTCACCAGCGTTCCGATCACCCCGGGACGGATGAGGCACAGGCGCACCGTCGGGCCTTCGGATTCTCGTTCTCGATGAAACCGGATCCCGGATTCGGCCCGCGAGACGACCGCGCAGGGTCCTTCGCGCGATCCCGGGGCGCGATCCGCTCCGGATCCGATGCCCCGCTCCCGTCCGAATCCCGTTCCGAGCAGAGGAGTCTCTCGCCGTGCTGACCCGTCACATCATCGAAGCCGCGGTGCGGAACGCGCTCGCGGAGGACTCGCCGTGGGGCGATGTCACGGTTGAACTCGCCATTCCCGAGGACGCGAGGATCGACACCCGCCTCGTGGCGCGCGAGGACGGTGTGCTCGCCGGCGGACCGCTGATCGCGGAGGTGTTCCGTCAGACCGACTCGCGCATCGAGGTGAGCGCGCTCGCCGCGGAGGGGACGCGGTTCGCGGCGGGTGACACGCTCGCACGGGTCGCGGGCCCGGCGCGGGGAGTGCTCACCGGCGAGCGGGTCGCGCTCAACTTCGCGCAGCGGATGAGCGGGATCGCGACGCTCACGGACCGCTATGTCGTGGCCGTCGCGCACACCTCCGCGCGCATCGCGGACACCCGGAAGACAACGCCCGGCCTTCGTGCGCTCGAGAAGCACGCGGTGCGGGCGGGCGGGGGATCGAGCCACCGCTTCGGGCTGTCCGACGCCGTCATGGTCAAGGACAACCATCTCGCCGCGCTCGGCGCGGTGGACGGCGAGACGACGACCGCCGCGCTGCGCGAGCTGCGCGCGCGGGCCGGGCACACGACCTCGATCATCGTCGAGGTCGACCGCCTGGATCAGATCGAAGCCGTGCTCGCGGCCGGCGTCACCGGCGTGCTGCTCGACAACTTCTCGATCGCCGACCTGGCGGAAGGCGTGCGCCTCATCGGGGATCGTGCCGTCGCGGAGGCGAGCGGCGGGGTGAGCCTCGACACGGTCGCGGACATCGCCGGGACCGGGGTCGACGTGATCTCGGTCGGCCGGCTGACGCACGGGGCGCAGGCGCTCGATCTCGGCCTCGACGCGGTCTGAGGAGGGGACATGCCGTCCACGGGATACCTCGACGCCGCGGCCACCGCGCCGCTGCGTCAGGAAGCCCGCGCCGCGATGCTCGCGGTGCTCGATGCCGGCCCGGCGAACCCGTCGAGCGTGCACTCGCCCGGGCACCGCGCGAAGGCGGTGGTCGACGAGGCGCGCGCCGAGGTGGCCGCCGCGCTCGGCGCGACGCCCGCGGAGGTGGTGTTCACATCCGGGGGAACGGAGGCGAACAACCTCGCGGTGACCGGCCTCGCCCTCGCGAATCCCCGCGGGCGACACCTCGTGACGACGCCCATCGAGCACCCGTCGGTCCTCGAGAGCTGCCGATTCCTCGAGCGGGTGTTCGGCTTCGAGCTCACGGTTGTTCCCGTGGACGCGGACGGCCGCGTCGATCCCGGAACCGTGGTCTCCGCCATCCGGGACGATACGACACTCGTGTCGATCGGACTCGCGAACGGCGAGATCGGCACGGTGCAGCCGATCCCCGAGATCGCGGCTGCGGCGCGGGCCCGAGGGGCGCTCGTGCATACCGATGCGGTGCAAGCCGCCGCTTCTCTGCCGGTGTCGTTCGGATCCGGACGCGCGGATGCGGGGGAGGCCTGGCCGGGTGATCACGTCGACGCGATGACGATCGCCTCACACAAGTTCGGCGGCCCTCAGGGGGCCGGCGCGCTGCTCGTGAGGCGCCATCTGAGGCTCGAGCCGATCCTGCACGGCGGCGGCCAGGAGCGCGGTGCCCGTTCCGGCACCGAGAACGTCGCTGCGATCGCGGGGTTCGCGGCGGCGGTCCGCGCGGCATCGGCCGAGATCGGCACCCGTGCGCTCGCGCTCCTGCGGAACCGCGACGTGCTCGTCGAACGTGTGCTCTCGGAGGTGCCGGGCACCCGGCTCACGGGCCACCCGAGCGAGCGGCTCCCCGGGCACGCGTCGTTCGTCGTGGAGGGGGTGAGCGGGGAATCCCTGCTCGTCGCGCTCGACGCCGCCGGGTTCGCGGTCTCATCGGGATCCGCCTGCGCGGCCGGGAAGGACGAGCCGTCCCCCACACTGCTCGCGATGGGCTTCACCTCCGAGCTGGCGCAGACGGCGATCCGCTTCACTCTTCCCGAACCGCTGGCCGACGCCGCACTGGACCGGATCGTCGGCGTGCTCCGTGGTGAGACGCGCGGTGCCGGGGGCGCGTCGTCAGGATCAGCGTAATCGGCGGGGTCGCCTGCCGAGTACGCCCGCAAGGTGAAGATCCGACGCTCGGCGTACTCTTCTCGACGGCGTTTCTGCTAGAGTGTGTGCATGCGCAAGCAGTTTTCTGGGCCGAAGGCCACTCCCGAGCTCGGTGCGGACGTCGAGTGGTCGCAAGTGGCGGCCTTCGTCTCCGCCGTAGATGCGAGCCTGGACAGGTGGCTCGCGAGTGTCTATCGACTCGGTCTGACGGAGTACCGGGCGCTCGCGCTCATCAGTCAGGCGTCGGACAAGGAGCTGCGTGTGAACGACCTCGCCCAGCGGGTCGGCCTGAGCCCGAGCTCGACGACCCGGCTGGTCAGCCGCTTGGAGGCGAAGGGGCTCGCGCGGCGCGATGTCTGCGCGGACGACGGTCGGGGCGTCTACGCCGTGATCGAAGAGCCCGGAGAGGCGCTGCTTCGCGAGGCTCGTGATCCCTACGAGGCGCGGATCGCCGAGCTGCTGGGTCAGGCGGCCGCGCACTTCCCCCAGCTGGATGCAGCGCGTGCTGCCGCCGCGCTCGCGAGGGTGGCTGCTCTCATCGAAGAGTAGGCGCCGACCGGGCGGAACTTCTATGCCTATTGGTCATATATCTGCATGTACACACAATTAATGATCTGGACGCGCGCTCGCGTGTTCGGGGAGCACTTCGAAAGGAACGTCACATGAGCTGGCTCTATCTGGGCATCGCCGTCGTCTTCGAGATCGCGGTGGGCATCGCCGCGGGGAAAGCCGACGGGTTCAAGCGTTTCGGGTGGACCGTCGTCACCCTCGTCAGCGGTGCGATCGCGACGTTCTTCCTCAGCCTCGCGCTGCTGACGTTCGATGTCGGCGTCGGGTATGCGCTGTGGACGTCCCTCGCCGGCGTCGGGATCGTCGTCATCGGCGCACTCTTTCTCTCCCAGAAGCTGTCCTGGAAGAAGCTCCTCGGCATCGCGATCGTCATCGGCGGTGTCGTCGGACTGAATCTCGCCGGAGCCGCTTGAGCCGCCTGAACCACCTGAACCCGTTGAACCCGTCTCCCGCCTCCGAGAGGAACCTCCCTATGACCACCACGCCCACCCTCACGAACGCTCCGACGGCCCAGAAGCAGGCAGGCCCCTGGATCGCCCTGCTCATCGCGGGCGCCTTCGAGGTCGGCTACGCCCTCAGCGTCAACGGCAGTGCCGGGTTCACCAGACCGCTCTGGTCGATCATCGCCGTCGTATTCTTCCTGTTCACCCTGTTCTTCCTCAGTGTCGCGCTGAAGAAGATCGACGTCGGCATCGGCTACGCCGTGTGGGCCGGCATCGGAGCCATCGGTGCCGCCGTTCTCGGTCCGGTGTTCTTCGACGAGAGCCTCACCCCGGCCAAGGCGTTCTGGTTGGCCGTCATCATCGGCGGTGTCATCTGGCTCAAACTCGCCGACAGCACCCGGTCGGTCACGGATCCCGACGATGCGGATGCTCGGCGAGTCCGACCACCGTCTCGATCAGATCGGTGACGCCGGGCTCTTCGATCGGGAAGTGCCCGCACTCGCGGAGCACGATGGTTCTGCTGGGTCCGGCGAGGCGCCGGACCCAGCGCATGCTCAGCTCGATCGGGGTCCAGGCGTCCAAGCCGGGATGCGCGAGCGTCACCGGCGTCGTCATCGACTCGGGCGGCGTGTGCCGATACCGCATGTAGGAGGCGAGGAACCCGAGCGGCACGTCGGATCCGCCGCCGAGCGGATCGGCCGCGCACAGCCGGGACAGTTCCGGGTTGCGGCTCATCTTCGAGAGGTCCGCCACCCGATGCATCGGGATCATGGTCGTCGCGAGTCGTCCGCGGGCCAGGAGGGACAGGGCGCCCCCGAGCACGCCCAGCGGGCCGAAGCGAGTCATCCGGGCGCGGGCCCGCCGGTCCCGGGGGTCGAGAAGGCACGTCGCCACGACGGTCGAGACCTGCGGTGATCTCGCCGCGACCTCGTAGGCCAGCATGCCTCCGATGCTCGCACCGAGGAGGATCAGGGGGCGTTCATCGTGCTCGGCCTCGACGAGGTCGGTCAACAACCGCACCCAGTCGTCGTAGCGCACCCGCTCCGGGCTGGGCGATGTCGTCCGTCCGTACAGCGGGAGGTCGACGGCGGCGATGTCGAGTCCCCGCTCCGCGAGGAGACTCGCCAGGGGCCAGAGGGCTCCGCTGTGGCCCCCGGCGCCGTGGATCACCAGTACGCGGCTCGGGGCCTCCGGGCGCCGTGCTCGCGCGATATGGATGTTATGACCCTGCCAGGGCCACCAGGTCGCCTCCGGTTCCAGGCCCGTTGCCGAGCGGAGTTCGGACGGGAGGAACGCGGCATAGGGGTTGGCTGTCACCGCTTCACGTTAGCAACCCGTCCGTGTGGGTGTGCATGCGCGCGCCGGCCTCGTTGAAGATGCTGATCACCTGCGCGGGACGTCCGCCCGCGGCGGACATCGCGTGCGGCGTGCGAGTGTCGAACTCCGCTGCCTCGCCTCGACTGAGTGTGAGGTCCTGCTCGCCCAGTCGCAGCCGCAGCTTTCCCGTGAGCACGTACAGCCATTCGTATCCGTCGTGCACGCGAAGCTCGGGCAGCGCGTCGCGCACGGGGTAGGTGATCTTGTAGGTGAGGACGGGAGATCCCTCCGGTGCGAGCGGGGCGATGATCAGTCCGTCGCGGTGGACGACCGGTCGCCGCACCCGAGGGTCCGCCTGCTCCTGGGGGAGGAGGTCCTCGATGCGGATCCCGAGCCGGCGCGTCAGTGGCAGCAGTAGCTCCAGGCTCGCCTGCCGCTTTCCCGATTCCAGTCGCGACAGGGTGCTGGCCGACATCCCCGCACTCGACGCCAGTTCCTCCAGCGTGAGCTCGCGCGACCGGCGAACGGCTCTCAGTCTCGCCCCGACCTGTTCCAGCTCGCCGCGCATTCGATCCTCCTTGCTGATACCGCAAATCGGGTTGCGTTTCATCCATTGTGGCGCATGCAATCGATCAGAGAGCCAATCGTGCGTTCGCACCCGGGCTTACGTCGCCCAGCGCACCTGCCTCCACCAGGAGCACCCCGGTCACGCGTTCCGGCGACTCGACGGCGTCGCATACAGACTGATCGCAGGCACCGACTGTATCCATCCCGATAACTCGATGCGCTCGAATCTAAATCAGATCTACTGAGGAGTGAAAAGCGGTCCGATCGACGCGAACGGTCCGCGCCGGGTCGATCGAAACCCAAACTCCCACATCGCGCTGGGGCCGATGTTTCTCGCCCAGAACGCTTTGGTGATCATCAGAGGCGAGTCTGGCGGAGGTTCCGGTGCTTGTCGTCGTTCCGTCTATCGCTACGTAGACTTCTCTGAATGCAGGTTGAGCACATCCGACGAGTCCGAGCACAGTCGCAAAGCCCAAGCCTGAAACGGCCAGGCGACGTGCTCGAAGGTGCCTCACCATTGGAGCCCCTTTCATGAGCCATAGAGCGTGACTCCGCAGAACCAGACACATCCAGCCTGACACATGCGATTCGCTTGTCATCCGAAGAGGCGCCGTATCGTCTCGTCTTGCGAACACAACCGAGGCTGTCGATGATCGCCTCGCCCGCTACGCCACTCGGGCGTGAGGACGGGCGAGCATTCGCTCGTAGAGGGGTGCGGCGATGAGCCGTTCGACCATCAGCGCGAGTTCGTGCTCGGGTTCTGCCTCGAGTGCGGCTCGGGCGTGCCGGTGGGCGACCGTCTGATTGCCGCTCAGCCACCAGATCCAACCGCTGAGCGCGAGGAGCGCCGGGCGCAGCTCCTCGGGAGTCTCCGAGATGGCGGTCAGCAGCCGTCGGCGGATGTTCGGCAGCCGGTCCTGATCCGTGAAATCGGGGGAGATGTTCGCCAGAATGCGTCGGATCGACCACCCGGCTTTCGGGGCCTTCGCAGGATCGACGTCGATGTCGACTGGCACGCCCGTGAACCGCGCAGGATCCGTTTCTCGAGCGAGTTCGCCGGGGAATTCCGGTCGGGTGAGGACGCCCATCGCGATGAGGAGCCAGCGGTCCGAGTGCACCGCACTCCGGATCAGACGAGCGGTCGTCTCGGGGCTCATGGCCTCACCCTCGCGTCGCAGCTCGTGCACCACCTGCGCCGTCTCGGCGAACCACCGGTAGGCGTCCTCCACGGATCCGGGGTGCGGAGGGGGACCGCACACCGGATCCGGGAGGTCATACGGGGGCCGAGTCCCGAGCGCCCGAGCGACCGCTGCCGCGCGCCCGGAGTCCGGCTCGGGGATCGCTCCGAGGCTCCCGAGGTCGGGCGGCGTCTCGCCGCGCTCGCGAGCCTCGATCGCGACCGGGCTCTCGGCGATCTCGCTCAGGGGTCTTCCCCTGCGCGGAGCCGCAGGATCGAGGAAGCCGATCCATCCGTCGGGCGCGACGCAGCAGAGTTCGCGCACCCCGATCCGTTCGCGGCGCAGCCGACGCTCGATGCGCCGGGCGAGCTTCTCCCACGGCGGCCCTCCGGTCTCCGCGAAGCTCTGAGCGCTGGAGATCACGATCGCCGGCGCGGAAGAGGCCTCGTCGGCGCCGAAATCGTGCAGTACTCGGCTGATGAAGTCGAGTACTCCGACGGTCTCCTGCGGATTCTCGTGCCGGGGAAGGTCGATGCGGAGCACGCGACCCGCCTGCTTGCCGGAGAAGCACACGACGAAGAGACTGTTCTCCGCAGTGAAACCGGTCAGCTGCGGAAGCGCTGCGAGGAAATCGGCCGTGTTCTTGCACGTGATGACCCGGGAGGGTGTGCTGCTGTGATCGTTCATGCTCCGATCCTGCGCGGCGGGATCGACGGAGGGTGAAGTATCCACAGGCGAATGCCGGAACCGGACCCCGAAGCGCTGGATTGCGGGGCTGTGAGCGGAGAACTATTCTACGAGCTTGCCCTCGACCGAGTCGTCGGCATCGGCGTACGCGAGCGCCCGGAACGCTTCGGGCGCTTCGGGCAGCGGTTCGAACGCCGTACCCGATGCCGGACTCCACACGAAGTTGCCGCGCAGCTCGTCGCTCTGCTCCGGGAAATCGGAGCGGTTGTGGCACCCCCGCGTCTCCCGGCGCTCGATCGCGCACTCGAGCGTCGCTCGCGCCGCGAGCATCGATCCGTAGAGGTCGTACGCGTGAGCGAGGTCGTCGAAGCCCGCGATGTCAGGGTGCGCCGTGACGCGGGACACCCGCTCGTCCAGTTCGTCGAGCTTCGCGAGCCCCGCGGAGAGTCCGGCCTCGCTGCGCACCACTCCGGCATGCTCGGTCATCAGATCCCGGAGCGCGCGCTGCAGGCGGCGGGGGCTCTCCGTGCTCGCCTCGCTCCCGTCGAGTCCTCCGTCCTTGCCGAGCAGCCCCCGCATCTCGGCCCGCGCCTCGGCCACGGCCTCGGGATCGCGGGTGATCGAGGTCAGGCCCGATACGTACTCGGCGGCGTCGGACCCGGTGATCCGTCCGTAGACGAGCAGTTCGATGAGCGAGTTGCCGCCCAGCCGGTTCGCCCCGTGGAGTCCGCTCGACGCCTCGCCGATCGCGTAGAGCCCGTCGACACCAGTGCCGTGATCCTCGGGCCTCACCCAGACCCCGCCCATCGAGTAGTGCGCCGTCGGTGCGATCTCGATCGGCTGCTCGGTGATGTCGAGCATCTGCAGGTCGATCAGATTGCGGTAGACGCGAGGGAGCTTCGTGAGGATCTGCTCGCGGGGCAGGTGAGAGACGTCGAGGAGCACCCCGCCGTTCGCCGTGCCGCGGCCCGCGGCGATCTCGGTGTAGCTGGCGAGCGCCACGCGATCCCGCGTCGACAGCTCCATCCGCTCGGGGTCGTAGCGCTCCATGAAGCGCTCGCCGAGCGCGTTGCGCAGGATCCCTCCCTCGCCTCTGG
>JAPSIU010000002.1 GCA_031178565.1 Leucobacter sp.
TACCAGGCGACCCGTACGGTCCGCTGAGCCCCACCGCGCTGCACTGGCTCTCCGACGAGCCCCGCCGCTTTCCCGGCCTGCCCGGGCTCTGGAGCGCGGACGCGGAGGGCCTCGTCACCGCCGTCTTCGAGCCCGAGGACGGGGTCGCCCGAGGCGGCAAAGCCGTGCAGGGCGCGATCGAGCTCGGCCCGCTGACCGGACTGGCGAGCACCGCCCTGGCCTGGGGAGCGATCCAGCTGGAAGTCGCCGCCCGGAGCGGAGGAGTCATCCTCCGCCCCCGGGATCCCGAGTCGGAGGATCGGCTGACGTACCGGGGAACGCAGACCTTCGCCCCCGATCGGGACTGGGTGATCACCGCGCGGTTCGTCCTCGCGCCGCGCGAGGGGGTCGAGGTGGCGTCCGCCGCCGGCGCCGACGCCATGCAGCACTACGACTCGCCAGGGAGGGCCGAGTTCGAGGTCGCCGGGCAGCCCGTCAGCCTCACGCTCTTCGGCTCGGCGGAAGCGGGGGATTTCCACGCCGTGTTCTCGGACGCCACGGGCGACGATCTCACCTTCGCCGCCGCCCGCGTCGTGAACGTCGCGCCCGCGGAGGACGACACGCTCGTCATCGATTTCAATCGGACCACGAACCCGCCCTGCGCCTACTCCGCGAGCGCCACCTGCCCCCTGCCCCCGCCGGAGAACCGCCTCCCGGTGCGCATCGAGGCGGGCGAACTGCGGCCGGGGACCGAACGTCCTCAGTAGGGTCACCGTTCGTCCGAGTGGCGGGCAGGTTATGCACGTCGGTGCGGTTCGGTGCGGTTTCGGTATGGTTTCGCCCAGTTCCGTGGATCCGCGGATCCGCCCGCCCCGCGCATTCCCGGTGCAGCTCCGTACGCTTTTCCGGCGTGGAGGTCCCCAGGAGCGGACGGCGACGCTATTCTGAGGATATGAAGACAACTGGATTCCTCGGGCTCCCCGCACAGATCCAAGAGCTCGTGCTGAAGGGCCTCGACGCCGAAGTCAAGGCCACAGAGGCGCGCATCCAGGAGGCCGAACGATCGCGTCCCGTGGATCTCGCCCATCTGGGATCTCTCAAGGGCGACCTCACGCGGGTCGAGGCGCTGCGAAGCAGCCTCACCAGCGGGCAGGCCTGATCGATTCCGCGCGGCGATCCGGACCGCCGCGCTCGACCGGGGCCGCTTCGTGCTCGCGCGCGAACCCGCAGCGGTGATTCCGCGGCGGTGACTCCGCAGCCGCGATTCTTCCGCAGCCGCGATTCCGCGCTGGGCGCCCCCGCGGATCGTCGGCGTCCCACGCCACCTGCCCGTCGCCTGAATGCGCCGGTTTCCGCGAGCGGCTAGCCTTCCGGGTGGACGCCCCGCACCTAGAACCCCATTTCGCAGGTGCGGGGCGTCTCTCGATCTGCATTCGGGTTGCGTCCCGCGGTTGCCGCCGCCGCATCGCGGAGAGGGACTGGCAACGGGCAAAGCTGACCCCCGAGATCCGGGATCTCGTGATCGGGGATCAGCGTCGCCGCAACTCGATCTGCTGGAACGTCTTCAGCGACTGAGCGAGGCACGGGCGACGGCGCACGGTAGCCGATCCTCTTCCGGGTCGCCACCCCCTCGCTCTTTCCGCTGCGCGCACGCAACCTGGTGTCTACACCGATGGGAAGGAGTCGGCATGAACGAGCAGATGCCGGAGGCGATTCGCCAGGAAGCCGAACGCGCGGAAGAGGCTGTGAAGAAGGCCAAGTCGGAGGCCACCGACGTGCGGACCGACGAGGAGAGCATGAAACAGTCCGAAGAACCCCCGACCACGGTCGACTGATCCGCCGATGCACGTCGCACACGGAACCCGCACCCCCGAGAACGCCTCGCAGGCCATCGCCCCCGCCGGTGAAGGATGAGCGGGCGTGTTCTCGCGCGGGTGGCGACACCCGATGAGCACGCAGGGCTCGCGGCGGCTGTGGGATGGCAGGCGCACTTCGACGATCATCTCCGAGCGGCGTCCCTCTCGGCCTCGATCGCCGGGGTCGTCTACGTCGATCCGGACGACGGAGTCGTCGGGATGGCGCGAGCGGTGGGAGACGGGCTGCAGTACGCATACATCCAGGACGTGATCGTGCATCCCGACCATGACGGAAACGGGATCGCGACCGCCCTCGTGAAACACCTCGTCGAACTCCTGCATCCGGCGCCGGGCACCGAGATGTTCATCGGCCTCTTCGCGAGCGACGAGGCCGTGGGAGTCTACGAGTCCCTCGGGTTCACAAGCAGCGGAGCATTGGGGATGCACCAGCGCGTCTCCGGAGGGCGCCCCTGGGAGCCCTGATCCGGATCGCGCTGCTCCCGCCTCTCGGAGCGAATGCCTCGTGATCTCCGTCGCGCGACGGATGTGCGGACAGGCTTTGCCGCCTACGCTCGGTGCCATGAGCAAGAACGAGACGTCCGCCGCGGGAGAGCCTCGGAAGAAGGACGGCCGCAGCGGCCTTGCGCTCGGCATCTGCTTCGGCCTGGTGTTCGGCGTCGCGCTCGGTGCGGCCAGCGATAACCTCGCCGCATTCATGGGCGTCGGCATCGCACTCGGCATCGCGTTCGGGCTGATCTACGACGAACAGCAGAAGAAGAAGCAGTCGAGCCGGCCGAAGCCGCGCGCGGTGAAGGTCGAGAACGGCGCTACCTTCACTCTCGTGGAACGGAAGTCCCCTCGGCCGGGCCAGCGCTCCCACTATTGGCTGGGCGACAACGGTCAGGAGCTCGAGCTTTCCGACGACGAGGCGACCGAGCTTCTGTGATCCGGCTTCCGTGGTTTCGGCTTTCGTGATCCCGGCTTCTGCGAGTTCGTGGTGATGCAGCGGTGAAGCACCAGTGATGCAGCGAGCGGATCCGCGCTCCGCCCGAGGCTTCTGTTCCCACCCGAGGCATGTGGTGCGGATACTTTCTGCGGGCAGGAAAAATTCCCTCGGGCGGGCGACGGGTGCGGGGCGGACGGGCGGCGGGCGGCGCGTCCAGCCCGTTCCCTCGATGGCCGCCCGCGCGCCGAGCCGTGAAGCACGAGCGGGGTGCGCGGGAGTCCGCGCACCCCGCGCGCACTAAGAGCGCTTGTTCAACAGCGTGCTATCTGTGTCTGCTTTACCGCGTTTCACAGCGCGCTTTTCTTTCAGCGTCTGCTTCGCGGGCTTCTTCGCGGACTTATTGCCGCGATCTTTACCGGACATCTCAACTCCCTTCATTCGAAAGCTGGGCCAACCTTGACCATAGCCCACCCCCGCATGGAAGTCACGAGGCGTCACCTGCACGCGTGGCGAGCAGCACTTCCAGGAATGTCGGCGGGCCGGCGTAACATCTCCTTCGACCACAGATTCGAACGGGGAGGCACGCGGTGAGGATCCGAGAAAGCATCAGCTTCGACAGCGGCTCCCGCTTCGACGCCTCCGCCGCCGAGGAGACATTGCAAGAGCTCGAAGAGCAGTACGCGGAAGGCGCCATCGAGCGGCACGCCTACCTCGAGAAGAAGAGCTCGCTCGTACGTCTCTTCGTGAAGGCCACCACGTCACCGAAGGGGCGCGGCCGCGAGGAGAACTACGGCGGGGAGTAAGGGAGCAAGATCTCCGGCCCGCGTCCGTCCTCGATCATCAGATCGCCTCGCCCCTCCCGGAGGACACCCCCGGTCGCCGGAACTTGCGAAAACTGTAGACGATGAGACCTATCGCGAGCAGTCCCGAAACCATCAGGGTTATCCCGGTGTTCCAACCTCCCGGGAGCCACCACCACTCCCCGAGAGGCCACCAGACTGGCGGAGGCGGCCGAATGCCCCAGACCAGTCCGATGACGATGAGTGACAAACCGCCGAGGGCGCTGAGTGCGATGCGGGGCCAGGTCTGCACACCTCTACGCGCCAGGAGCACTGCCTGCTTTTTGATCGGGACCAGGAGCCGCTTGGCCCAGGAGTATCGCAACGAGAGAACCACGAGGCCCGCGGTGAGCGTGAGTAGTCCCGGACCGGGTAGAACCAGCGCGACCGCACCCACGAGGACGAGCAGCCAACCGAGCACCTCGATGCCCGTGCGCCGCAGCCAACGCGAGACAGTAGTGTCGGTCCCCATATATACATCCTTACCACCTCGATAAAGACGAACCAACGGGTTGCGGGGTTCCTGCGATTCGGGCCGTAGGCGGTGTACAGGCCGGGTCTCGCAGGACGCGCACACGGTGTCCAGCCCTCGCGAGAACGGGCTGAGTGCCGGCGATGACGCCGGACGTGGAGGCGGGTCTCTTCGACGACGATCTCGAAGCGTTTCGGAATCCCCGGACCTGGCGATCGCGTCTCGGGGGGTTGCCGAAGTGGACAGTAAGCGGTCGGCGACCCCCGGCTACGGCCGCCTCGAAAACACGAGAACGCCCGACCAGAAATTGCTTCTGACCGGGCGTCTCCTATGGTGGCGGGTGAGGGATTCGAACCCCCGTAGGCGTTGCCAGCTGATTTACAGTCAGCCCCCTTTGGCCGCTCGGGTAACCCGCCATCGGTCGCGGAGTCCACGACCAGGGAACAACATTACCGTTTCACCCACGCGAATGGAAATCGGACCCGTACGAGTGGAAAACCGGGCAAGGCATCCCGGGACCGGGTCAACGCTCGCGCGGTGCCGGATCACGGCTCCCCGCGTGGGAAGATCGAAGCATGAACGCCCTCCCCGCCGACATCACCCTGCGCCGCGCCGACGGCTTCGACCAGATCCCCTCACGCACCTTCTACCGCATCGCGCAGCTGCGCCAGGAGATCTTCGTCGTGGAACAGGACTGCGTCTACGCCGACCTCGACGGCCGCGACCTCGAGCCCGGCACGATCCAGCTCTGGGCGGAGTCGGCGAACGGAGAGATCGCCTCCTCCGTGAGGATCCTGAACGAGGATTCCCGCGAGCCGGGGCTGCGCAGCATCGGGCGAGTCGTCACCGCCCCCGCCTGGCGCGGCCAGGGCATCGCCGCCGAGGTCCTGCGGGCCGCCATCGGAGCGTGCGAAGGCCACCCCATCCTGATCCACGCGCAGGCGCACCTGTCGGACTGGTACGGACGCTTCGGGTTTGCGCCCTGCGGCGCCGAGTTCCTCGAGGACGGGATCCCCCACCTGCCGATGCGGATCGGCTGAGCGCAGCAGGGTCTCCGACCGAGACTCCGCCGCATCCAGCGCGAGCTCGGCCTCCTAGAAGCCGCCCTTCCTGTAGTAACGACGGGTCGTGAGGTCGTGGTCGCGCGCCCGCTCGAGGTGGGTGCTCAACCGCTCAAAAGCCGCCGCCATCACGATGGGGCTCGCGAGCGCGCGTACGTCCTGCGAGATACCGGGCAGCTCGAACTCCTTGGTGTCGAACACGCGGAACTTCCGGGTTACGGTCGGAGCGAAACGCTCGACACGCTCCGCAAGGGGCCGCATTTCGTCCTCGCCCTTGATGAGCCAAACGCTCGTCTCCTCCTCCAGGAGTTCGAGGGTGCCGTGGAAGAAGTCCGACGCGTGCACGGGCCGGGTCCAGATCCACTGCATCTCCTCGAGGATGCACATCGCGTAGTACCACGCCTCGTACCAGACGTTCCCGGCCGCGGTGATGATGTGGTGCTGCTCATCCGCGACCTCGTCAGCGAACTCCCGCGCACGATCCTCGAACTGCTGCTTGACGCCCACCAACAGCTCGGGCAATGCCTGCAACTCGGCGACGACGCGCTCGTACTCGTCGAACTCTCCGCGGTGATGCATGATCGACAGAGCAATGAAGAGCGACTGCAGAAGGTAGTTCTCGCTCGAGGTGGGATCCGCGCAGTCGTTCTGGAAGTTGATGTCGGCGAGTTCGGCGAGCGGCGTGCCGGCGGTTCCCGTCAGGGTCATGACGCGGGCGCCTCGCGACTTCGCGAACTCGAGCGCCTCGATCGCCTCCTTGGTCGTGCCCGACACCGAGGGGAAGACGACGAGCGACCCCTCGCCGACGTTGCTGTTACCCGAGAGCACCACTTCCGCCGCCATGTCGTGATAGGTGGGGAAGCTCGAGCGGGTCTGCAGCAAGCGCACCGCGGGCAGCGTGAGGAACGCGACGCCGCCCGCGCCCCAGAAGGCGATGTTGCGCAGGCCGTCGGCGAGCTCCCGGCCGATCGCGTCGTGGATGGGCCCTGCGAGCTGGGCTGCGCCGTTCTCGACGCTGAGGTAGTGGTCAGAGGTGAAGTTGAGCATCGTCTCTCCAGTTGTATAACAAGTATGTGACAAGTCTGATGATATCCACCTACCCGTGTTCCCTCAAGCGGCAGTGCACCATACGGCTCGATAACGACTCTGCAGATGTCGCGGAAACTTCTTTCCATGTCTGATGACGAGTGATACCGTTATCACTGACTACGGGAGTCAAAGCCGACCCCGTATCCATCGACGAAAGGCGAGAAGGCATGAGGAAGCACCTTCTACGGAGCGCGGCGCTGGTCACGGCGACGGGCCTGCTCCTCGCAGGATGCAGCAGTAATAACAACGGCGGCGCGGGCGATGGGGGCGGGGCGGAGGAAACACTCACTCTCCGCGTCAGTCACGTGAACCCACCCGACAGTATCGACGGCAAGATCGTCGATGAGGTCGCCGAATCGGTGAACGAGAAGAGCGGCGGATCGCTCGAGCTCGAAGTGTATCCCTCTGGCCAGATCGGAACCACCGGCGACACCGCCGAGCAGGCGGCGAACGGCGAGAGTGTGATCGGGTACATGGACGCCTCGATCATCGCGCAGCTGGGGGCGGACGACTTCGGCATCCTCGGCGGCCCGTTCCTCTTCGACGATCTCGAAAGCGTGAACAATTTCCTGGCATCGGATCTGTTCGCCGAGATGTCAGACCGCGTCGCGGAGGAGCACGGTATTCGTCTCCTGTCGCTGGGTTGGGTCGACGGACCGCGCCACATCTTCGGCAAAGAGGCCTACCCGAACCCGGAAGACCTCGAGGGTGTGAAGTTCCGCACTCCCCCGGTGGATGTCTGGACCGAGACATTCAGCCTGCTCGGCGCCGTACCGACCGAGGTCGCGAACACCGAGACCTACAGTGCACTCGAGCAGGGCGTGGTCGACGCTGCGGAAGGCCCGGTCAACGGCACCTATCCGCAGCGCTGGCAGGAACCCGCGAACCAGGTGACGCTCACCGGCCACTTCCGCACGCTGCTCGGCTACGGCATGAGCGAGCAGGTGTGGCAATCGCTGACGGAGGATCAGCAGGAGCTGCTGCGCGACGAATTCGTGGCGGGTGGCGAGGAGGCCCAGGCCGGCTACGAGGCCGCCGTCGAGGAGACGATGCAGAAAATGGAAGAAGAGGCGGGGGTCGAGTTCCACGAGGCCGATATCGAAGCGTACCGCGAGAAGACCGCACCCTTCTACGACAAGTACGGCGATCTCTACGACCAGGTCCGGGAAGCCTCCCAGGGCTGATCGGCACGACGGGCGGGGCGCATCGCGGGTGCGCCTCGCCTCTCCATTCCACTCGGGAGGGCACCCTTGACCCACTACGGCCACTTCATCGGCGGCTCGTTCGTCCCCGGAACGGACTTCGACGAGAACCGCAATCCCTCAGACACTCGAGACATCGTAGGCCTCTACGCACGAGGCGGCGAAGCCGACATCGACGCCGCAGTCGCGGCCGCAGAGGCGGCCTTCCCCGCGTGGGCGGGCGCTTCTCTCTCCGTCCGGTCCGAGGCTCTCCGCCGCATCGCCGACGGCATCACCGCGCGACAGGGGCAACTGGCCGACATGCTCGCTCGGGAGGAGGGCAAGACCCTCGGCGAGGCCATCGGCGAGGTGCGTCGCGCCGCAGCGACATTCGCCTACTACTCCGCTGAGATCCTGCACGCCCGCGGCGCAGTGTACGACGGCCTCGCCTCCGGCCAGAGCATCGAGACCGTCCACCGCCCGCTCGGTGTCATCGGTATCATCACCCCCTGGAACTTCCCGATCGCGATCCCCGCCTGGAAGTCTGCGCCGGCGCTCGCCTACGGCAATACGGTGGTCCTCAAACCCGCCGAGCTGACACCCGGGACGGCCTGGCTGCTCGCGGACGTGATCCGTGAGAGCGGTCTTCCCGACGGTGTCTTCAACCTCGTAATGGGACCCGGACGCGTGATCGGTTCACGTCTCTGCGAATCGGCGGGCGTACGTGCGATCACCTTCACCGGCTCCTCCGACGTCGGGCGAGGAGTCGCTCGCTCGGCCGTCGAGCACGGACTCAAGAAAGTGCAGCTCGAGCTCGGCGGGAAGAATCCCCTCGTGGTGATGGACGACGCGGACCTCGGGACGGCCGTCGCCGCAGCGCTCGACGGGGCCTACGGAAGCACTGGTCAGCGCTGCACGGCCTCGAGTCGGCTCATCGTTCACGATGCGGTGCACGACGAGTTCGTGACTGCGCTCGTCTCGGAGCTGCAAACGGTCACCGTCGGGGATGCACGTGCGGCGGGCACTCGCATGGGTCCGGCCGTGAGCGCGGAGCAGCTCCAGCAGGATCTCGACTACATCGGGCTCGGCGGCGAGGAGGGTGCCGAGCTGGCGTTCGGCGGCGAAGCGCTGCATCTCGCAACTCCCGGCCACTTTCTCCAGCCGACGCTACTCACCGGAACCCGCAACGACTGGCGGATCAACCAGGAAGAGATATTCGGCCCCGTCGCCACCGTGATCCGGGTCGACGACTACGACGAGGCGGTAGAGTTCGCGAACGATGTCGACTACGGACTGTCCGCGGGCATCATCACTCGCTCACTCGCCCGCGCACGCGACTTCTCCGCTCGCAGTCAGGCCGGACTCATCTCGGTCAACCGCTCGCCGGCCGGCTCGGAGTACCACGTCCCCTTCGGAGGCGCGAAGGCGTCGAGTTACGGGAGCCGGGAGCAGGGCACCGCGGCCCGCGAGTTCTTCACCACCACCTCCACCATCTACACCCACCCCGGAGAGGTCTGAGTCATGCCGCAGCTCCGCGTCGTCCTCCAGGAGTCCATCGATCACGACGGTGTCGCTCGGCTCGAGAAGGCCGGAGCCGATGTCACGGTGCTCGACGGGGTCGAAGACCCCCGCCTCTCCGACGCGCTCTCGCAGGCGGACGCCCTGATCGTGCGCTCCACGCGAGTGGATGAGGCTCTGATCGCTCTCGGACCCGGGCTGCGCGTCATCGGTCGCCACGGCGCCGGACTCGACAACATCGACCTCGCAGCGGCGGCGAGACGCGGCATCCGCGTCGTGAACACGCCCCGAGCCAATACCGAGTCCGTGGCCGATTACGTCATCGCGGCGACGTTCCATCTGCTCCGCCGATTCGATGCCGCGCGCGAGCAGCTCTCGAACGGGGGCTTCTCCGAACCGAGCTCGCTTCCGGGTCAGGTGCAGCGGGCCGGACTGCTGGGGAGGGAGATCCGAGGAGCCCGTTTCGGGCTTGTCGGGGCCGGTGCGATCGGCCGGGCCGTTGCAGGCAAAGCCCTCGCGCTCGGAGCGACCGTCGAGGCCTACGACCCCTTCGCAGACCCCGCGGCGCTGCTGGACGCGGGGATCCGGCCGCGAGAGGATCTCGACGCGCTCATCGCGCACTCCGATGTGCTGAGTCTGCACCTGCCCGGCGGCCCCGAGAACCTCGGGATCATCGACGCACGGCGCATCTCCCTCCTGCCGCGGGGCTCCGTGCTCATCAACGCGGCTCGCGGCGGGCTCGTCGACCACTCGGCGCTCATCGAGGCCGTCCGCTCGAGGCGCCTCCTCGGCGCGGCCGTCGATGTCTACGACCCCGAGCCGCCGAAGCAGGATGAACCGATCCTGCACGAGCCGAACATCCTCGCGACGCCGCATCTCGCAGCGATGACCGAGGACGCCGTGCGGCGCATGGCCGTGGACGTGGCCGACGCGGTGCTTCGCGCTCTCTCGGAGTGATCCCGCGGGGCGACGAGGTCGCCCCGCGCACCGCGCGGGTCCTACACCCGCCTCAGCACTCCGTCTGCGATCCGCAACGTGGGCGAGATGTCATTCACGCTCGTCCGCAATTCGATCACCGCGGGGCCACCGCGTTCCAGCACCAGGTCGACCGCCGCGGTGAAGCCGGCGAGGTCGCTGACGGAATGACCCGGGATACCGTACCCGCGGGCGACCGCCGCGAAGTCCGGATTCGTCAGCGAAGTGCCGCTGACCCGGCCGGGGAACTCCCGCTCCTGATGCATGCGGATCGTGCCGTACGCTCCGTTGTTCACGACGATGGAGATGACCGGCAGATCCCGAGCGGCAACGGTGGCGAGCTCCATGATGCTCATGCCGAAGCAGCCGTCACCGCCGAACACGACCGCCGGTCGTCCCGCGCCGAGCACCGCAGCGGCCACGCCCGCCGGAAGGCCGTAGCTCATGGCGCCGTTCGCGGGTGCGAGCTGCGTGCCGTAGCGGCGGTATCTGAAGTAGCGATGCACCCAGATCGCGTAGTTGCCCGCTCCGTTCGCGATCGGCGTGCCCTCGGGGAGGCGGTCCGACAACCACGCGACGGCCTCCGCGAGCAGATCTCCCGCTGTCGGCCGCAGCCGCTCTTCGAACGCCGCGCGGGCAAGCGCGGTCCGCGCAGCCCAGCGCTCGCCATCGACCGACACCTCGCGGATCGAGCGCAGTGCCTCCCCCGAGCTCGCGAGGAAGGCCTCATCGGCGTGGAGGTACCGATCCAGATCCGTTTCGGAGTGGGCGACGTGCACCACGCGTCGCTCCGGCGAGGGTGCGAGAAGCGTGTATCCTCGCGTGTCGACATCGCCGAAATGCCCTCCCAGGCCGATCACCAGATCCGACTCCTCCACGAGTCGCACGACATCGGGCTCGACCGAGAGGCTGAGGTGACCGACGTACGAACGGGAGTCGTTGTCCATCAGGTCCTGGCATCTCCACGCGGCGACGACGGGGAGCTCGTTTCGTTCGGCGAAATCGGCGATTGCCGCGTGCTGCTCGGTCCCCCAGCCGCCCCTGCCCAGCACCACGAGCGGTCGGCGCGCGCGTTCGAGCTCCTCTGCGAGCGTCGCCGCGAGGCCCGCCACTGAGCCGCGCTCCGCGAGCACCACCCGACGAGGTGGTGTCGGAGCGACCATCTCGTAGAGCATGTCCTCGGGGAGCTCGATCACGACCGGGCCGGGCCGCCCGGTCGTAGCGATGCGTACCGCTCGTGAGATCGTCTCCGGGATTCGCG
This sequence comes from Leucobacter sp., assembly GCA_031178565.1. Classification (GTDB taxonomy): domain Bacteria; phylum Actinomycetota; class Actinomycetes; order Actinomycetales; family Microbacteriaceae; genus Leucobacter. Next base: position 11,178 of record JAPSIU010000002.1, read on the forward strand.
CAGCGACGTCGATCGTCGCGACCCACTTCGCCATCGACGAGAACACCTGGTGCGAGTCGAACTCCTGAAACGCCCCCCGGCCGCGATCTCCGCGTGCGATCTGACCGACGAAGAGCAGCAACGGCGTCGCGTCCTGGTCCGCCGTGTGCACCGCGATGGCCGCGTGCATCGCTCCGGGCCCGCGAGTGACGAAGCAGACCCCCGGCCGACCCGTCAGCTTTCCCACGGCCTCGGCCATGTGGCCGGCGGGCGATTCGTGGCGGCAGACGGTGAGGTCGGCGTCGGCGAAGTCGGCGATGGCGTCGAGCACCGGCAGGAAGCTCTCTCCGGGCACGCAGCTGTAGTGGCGGAGTCCCTGGTCGAGCAGGCTCTGCACCAGCAGATGACCGGCGCGCACGGCTGTCCTCTCCGTCGGCTCCGTCTCGAGGATCGCACGTTCGCGGTTCATGCGCCGGCCTCCCCCGCGAGGATCGCGGCGATGTGAGCGGCGGCCCCCGAGTAGAGGGCCGCCGTGGCCTCCGGGGTATCGAAGGCCACATGGGGCGTCAGCACGGTGTTCGGTGTGCGACGCTGAGGGTCATCCGGGGCGAGCGGTTCGGGCTCGAAGACGTCCGCCGCGTAGCGGATCCGGCCCGCGCGGGCCGCGGCGTGCGCCGCCCCGACGTCGAGGACGCCGGCACGAGCCGTGTTGACGAGGATCGCTCCCGGCTTCAGCGAGGCGATCAGTTCGGACGAGATCAGGCCACGGCTCTCCGCCGTGAGTGCGAGGTGCAGCGAGACCGCATCCGCGCGCGCGAACAGTTCCGCCAGCGGCGCGAGCGCGGTCCCGGTCCCCTCCGTCCGCGCGCCCAGCTCGGCGCTGCGATTCCATCCGATGACCTCCATGCCGATGCCCCGTCCGAGTTCCGCCATGCGACGTCCGATCCCGCCGAGGCCGACGACACCGAGGGTTTTGGCCCGCAGCAGCGCTCCGCCCAGCGGATCCCATTCGCCCCTCCGCATCGATGCATCGAGACGAGGGATCTCGCGCGCTGATGAGAGCAGCAGCGCGAGTGCATGCTCCGCGACGGAGTCGTCGCCGTATCGCTGGACCGTGCGCACTTCGATGCCGCGTTCGGCCGCGAGGGGAAGATTGATATGGTCGGCCGCTCCGGTGCCGAGGAAGACGATGTGGCGAACGCGCGGGAACGCCACGAGCGCCCGGTCGGGGATGCCCCAGCCCGCGATCACGACCTCAGCGGCGCCCACCCGGTCGAGCCAGACTTCCGCGCTTCCGGGGGCGCCGTAGTGGACGGAGACATCGGCGGGAGCGATGTCCTGCGAGAGGAGGGCATCCTCGAGCAGCTCGCGGTCGTCGGGGCTCCCGTCCGGGTGGACGATCCTGTAGCCGGCTTCTTCCGTCATCGCGCCTCCTTGCGCCGTCGCTGGCCCGCGTCGGGTCTCAGCCGCACGGATTCTTTCGGGTGTGCAGATTCACGACTTAGTGGTAACGTTATCAAAATCGAGTCTAGCGTGTTTCGACACCCGGGCAAAGATGCATCCGCTCGATGATTGGAGAACAACGAAGTGCCCTCTCAATCCACGGCCGGCCGGAAGGCCCTGCGCGCGCTCGGAGCGGCGGCCCGATTCATTGAGGAAGACCTCCCGGCCGCTCTGCTCGCGATCTGCGTCGTCCTGCTCTGCACCGACGTCGTGGGCCGATATGTCTTCAACCATCCGTTCGTCGGCGCCGGATCTCTCGCCATGGTCTGCTTCGTCTGGGTCACCTACATCGGCTCCGCCGCCATCGCCCGTCGGGGTCGCCACATCGTGATCGACGTGCTCACCGATCGGTTCTCCCCGAGGCTCCAGGCCATCGTCCAGATACTCGTGCAGATGCTCGTGCTCGGGATGATCTGCTACGTGATCGGTTACGCGTGGAATGCACTGCTCAACACCCGCTTCGTCGAGATCCCGGGGATCGGCATCAGCCGCCGCGTGATCACTCTCGCGTTGTTCATCGGGTTCCTCCTCATGCTGGTCTACGCCGCGCGCGACCTCGTGCTCGCGTTCCGCGGAGCTCTGACGGGCTCGTACTCCGTGCGCACCGACGACGACGAGTTCGAATCCCTCAACACGGCCTCCCCCACTCGCGCCGGCTACGAACCCCCTGCCGAGGTCACCGAAGCCGTGTTCATCAAGGAGGCCCTGGACGAGGACGACCGGCCGAAGGGAGACCGTCGATGACACTCGCGATCCTCATCCTCGTGATGCTCGCGCTCCTCGCCCTCCGGGTGCCGGTCTGGGCCTCGCTGCTCACGGTCTCAGTCGGGTACATGGCCTTCGAGGGCGGCGGAGGAGGCGCGCAGGTGATCCAACGCCTCACAAGCGGCCTCGATTCGTTCCCGCTGCTCGCGGTGCCCTTCTTCATCCTCGCCGGCGTCATCATGGCCGGCGGGGGCGTAGCCGACAGGCTGATGGGCTTCGCGACGACGCTCGTCGGCCACGTGCGGGGAGGGCTCGGCCAGGTGAACGTGCTCAACAGCCTCTTCATCGGCGGGATGTCCGGCTCGGCGAACGCCGACGCGGCGATCGACGCGAAGGTGCTCGTGCCGATCATGCGCAGGCAGGGCTACACCAACGCCTTCGCCTCGGCGATCAGTGTGGCCTCGGGATCGATCAGCCCGATCCTGCCGCCGAGCATCGGCCTCATCCTCTACGGCGTCCTGGGCAACGTCTCGATCGGCGACCTCTTCATCGCCGGCGTGCTCCCCGGCATCCTGATCGCGATCGCGCTCTCGGTCACCGTGTGGATCCTTGCTCGGATCAACGACTTCCCCCGGGCGCACGACCATCGCCCGACGCTGCAGCAGATCTGGATCGGGTTCCGGCGTTCCTTCGGTGCGCTGCTGATGCCCGTGCTCCTGCTCGTCGGGCTGCGCCTCGGGATCATGACCCCGACCGAGCTCGGCGCGGTGCTCGTGGTCTACGCTCTTGTCCTCAGCATGTTCGTCTACAGGCGAATCACCTGGCGAGACATCCCGCGCCTCCTGCGCGAGGCCGTGCTCACCACCGGGGTCGTCATGATCATCATCGCGACCGCCTCGGTGTTCGGCATCGTGGTGGCCTACGAGCGCATCCCGGATCAGCTCTCCGAGTTCCTGCTCGGGATCTCGGACAACCCGCTGGTGCTCGTGCTCATCATCAATCTGATCCTGCTGATCCTCGGCATCTTCCTCGAGTCGTCCAGTCTCATGATCATCCTGGTGCCCGCGCTCGCGCCGCTCGCACTGGAGCTCGGCATCGACCCGGTGCAGTTCGGCGTGATCATCGTGCTGAACCTCTCGATCGGATCATTGACCCCGCCGGTGGGCACGGTCGTCTACACCGTGGCCGCCATCACGAAGGTGTCGATCGCAGCCTTCACCCGGGCGTTCATCCCCATGTTCATCGCGCTCGTGGCCGTACTGCTCGCGGTGACGTTCATCCCGCAGCTCACGACGTGGCTGCCGGCCGTGCTCTGACGTCGGGGCGGAGGCGCCTCGGGTTCCGGCTAACCGGCCGGTGGGGCGGTGGAGGAGCGCACGACGAGCTCGGCGCGGTGCCGCACGTCGACGACTCCCCTCGGACCGGTGCCGCTCAAACGGTTCACCATGAGCGCCGCGGCATCCTGTCCGATGCGGTCGACGGGCTGGGCCATCACCGTGAGCGGCGCCTCCAGCAGGCGGTAGAGCGTGTGGTCGTCGACGCCCATGACCGAGATGTCGCGGGGCACGGCGAGGCCTGCCTCCCGCACCGCGTAGAGCGCCGCCTCCGTCATGAGCGAGTCGAACGCGATCAGCGCCGTCGGACGGGACCGCTCCTCCGCGAGGACTGCGCGGACGCATGACTCGGCCTCGGCCGGGTCGGTTCCCGCACGCACCATGAGTGCCTCGCAGCCGGCCTCCCGCAGTGCCTCCACAGCGCCCCTCGTACGGTCGGGCGACGAAGCGATATCCTCCGAATCGAAGACGAGACCGACCCGGCGGTGACCGAGGCCGATGAAGTAGCGGGCGGCGTCGCCCCCGAGCGCGTAGTTGTCGACGGTGATCGAATCGATGCCGTCCGAGGCCAGCGAGCGATCGATCGCGACCACGGCGACACCGCTCTCGTTCAGACGACGGAGGTGCTCGTGCATGTCGCGATGCGCGGACGCTACGATGAGCCCGGGACTCATCCTGGCCCGCATGCCCTCGATGATGCGGCGCTCCCGTTCGACATCCTCGTACGAACTCGAGACCGCCAGCAGGTATCCCGCATCCTCCAGCGCGTCCGAGAGCCGGTGGGCGATCGTCGCGAAGAACGGGAGCTCGAGGTTCCCCGGCAAGAACGTGACCGTCCGCGTCACGCCGGCTCGCAGCGCTTGCGCGATGTAGTTCGTCTCGTAGCCCAGCTTCTCGGCCGCCCTCGCCACGCGCTCACGGGCGGCGGCGCTCGTCGAGCCGTAGCCGTTCAGCGCCCTCGCCGCGGTGGCTTGGGAGACTCCGGCTTCCGCCGCCACCTCCCTGATCGTGATGGGCACTACCCGGCCCGAGCCGCGTCGACGCGCGCGAACGCATCGCGGATCGCGGAGAGGTTCCGGGTATGAGCGGCGGTCGGATCGTACGAGTAGTCCGCGCCGAAGATCTCAGCAGTCATAAGGCCGTCATACCCGACTTCGCGCAGTTCCGTCAAATACCGTTCGAGCGGGAGCTCGCCGTCTCCCCAGGCGAGGTGCCCGCTCGGCTTGCCGTCGACGAGGTGGACATGCCAGACACGATCGCCGAAGCGCGCGAAGTAGTCGGGGATCGCCTCTCCCGAAGTCGCCATGGCGACCGTGTCGAGTGCGATTCCCAGGTTGGGCGCGTCAGCGGCGTCGAAGAGGTTTCCCAACTGCTCGAGTCCGACGTCGAGGTTCGATTCGCGGCGCTGGAGTCCCTCGAGCACGCATCGGAGTCCGAGAGCTTCGGCGTACTCCGCGATCTCGTGGATCCGCTCGGCCGAGCGCTCGCGTGCGGCCTCGATCGGTTCTCCTTCCCAGCCCCATCCGCCGGTGAGGAACAGGAGGTCGCCCTCGAGTTCCGCGCACAGCTCGGCGGCATTGCGGAACATCCGTGTGGTGTGCTCCACGATCACCGGATCGTCCGATGCGACGTTCACGGGGTACATGATCTGCTCGGGGGTGACGCAGTAGAGGCGCAACTCGCGCGCGTCGAGCTCCTGCCGGAGGCGGCGAACCGACGGCACGGTCAACTGGAAGAGGTCGATGTGCTGGGACACCCCCCAGAGCTCGAGCTCCCTGCGCTCGAGGACCGCCATGTCGTCGAGCCAGCGCGTGAGCGGAACCCTGTGGTAGGCGAAGTTGGTTCCGGTGATCGAATCGATCGACAGCATGACAGTCCTCTCGTGTTCGGTTCTCCCACTACGGCTTCGGCGGTACGTACTCGTCGCCCGGGCCCCGATACCGGGGCATGAGCGCGATGAGGGATCGGGTGACCCATCCGATGCGCCGGTTCGTCCGCTCCCGGACGACACGTCGGATCACGGCTCGGCGCACGATGCGCGCTCCGATGTAGCGAAGGGGTTCGGGGAAGATCTTCGTGATGCGGCCCTTCTGATCCGCGAGAGGGCTGCGCGACCATTCGTCATCGACGTCGAGCAGCTTCGCGGCGAGCATCCTCGCCACGACCGGGATCTGCGCGAGCGCCGTACCGGTCCATCCGACGCAGTACAGCACATTCGGCGCCTCCTCCAGCGCCTCGATGATCGGCAGATGGGTGGCGGAGATGTCGATCGGCCCGACCCACGCGTAGTCGATCGCGGCGTCGCGCGTTTCCGGATACATCCGGTGCAGCTCGGCCGTCACCTCGACCTCGAGCCGGGGGTTGCGGTTGGTCCGGCGCTCCAGGCAGTCCTTGAAGATCGGCAGGCCGCTGCCCTGCCCGAGAAGCAATCGGTCATCGACGGTGCGCTGCAGATAGAGCACCTGCATCTGGCTGTCGCTGATCGCGCGGCCGGGGCGGAGCCCGACCTCGTCCAGCACCTCCGGGATCGGCCGCGTCACGACCACCTGTCCGTCCACCGCGTACATCACCCGGTTGATCTGAGGAATCGAGCCGGCCCAGGCGTTCGAGGCGATGAGCACACGATCCGCGACGACGCTTCCGTCCGGAGTGCGCAGCTCGGCCGCGACGCCTCCGGTGACGAGCTCGGTCACCGGACTGCGCTCGTAGATCCGCACCCCTCGGGCGAGGAGGTCGTCGCGCATGCTCGCGACCAGCTTGTACGGGTGCATCGTGCCCGAGTGCGGCTCGAGCACGCCTTCGCGACTCGTCGCCGCAGCGGTGGCCTCCCTCGCAGAGGCCCCTTCGATCCACTCGTACGGATGATCGCCGAGAGCATCGAGTTCCCGGATCGTGTCACGCCATCCGCCGTCGTGCGCCGGCGCGACGGAGACGTTCACGAAGCCCTCGAGCCGGAGATCCATGTCGAGTCGACCGCTGCGCTGGAGCTCCTCCAACTCGCTGATCGCGTCGTCGGTCGCTCGCGCGAGACGCAGAGCCTCGTCCCGCCCGACGACCGCGCGGAGGAAATCCAGGCTGCCGAACCAGGTGTGCACCTGGCCGCCGTTCCGACCCGAAGCGCCCGAGCCGCAGAAGTCGGCTTCGAGGATCGCGATGTCCGCTTCGGGGTCGAGTTCCAACATTCGCCAAGCGGTCCACAGGCCGGTGAGTCCGCCCCCGATGATCGCGACCCGTGCCCGATGATCGCCGCTCAGCGCAGGCAGGTACGGCTCGTCGCGGTCCCTCACCGACTGGATCCAGTAGGACCGCTCGTCCGATCCTGCCGATACCGGGCGCCTCATCCGATACGTTCGTGTCATCGCCTATGCTCCGTTCTCTCGGCCGGCCGCAATACCCGCCGCAGGATAGCCGCGGGGGCGGAGGTAGTGCTCGTGGATCCACGGCAACGTGACGCGGGGCTCCTGCGGGAAGCCCCCGACGAAGCCGCAGGTGCGGGCCGCGCTCGCCGCCCCTTCCCGGAGCGCCGCCTCCAGACCCGCTCCGGCCGCGAGTTCCACGATGGTCGCCGCGATGAAGCTGTCTCCCGCCCCGCAGGTGTCGACGACCTCGGTCGGCACCGCGGGCACGCGGAACTCCCCCTCGGGGCCGATCCCGATCGCTCCCTGCGCTCCGGAAGTGACGACCGCGCGTCGCGCGCCGTGGTCGAGCAGTTCCAGCGCCCGCTCCCGAGCCTCGTGCCGCCCCGCGGGCACCGATGCGAAGGCGACCGCGCAGCCGCCGAACCCCTCGACCGTCCCGAACGTGGATAGGTCGACGCTCACCGGGCAACCCTTCGCCATGAGGTCTCCCATGACGCCGTGGGAGAGGCCGGGAGCCTGCACGTGAACCCACTCCGCTCCGGACGCGTCGCTCAGAACAGCGTCTCCGGGCTGCCACGCGGCTCCCACACCGAACTCTTCGAAGGCGAAGAGACGGTCGCCGTCGCGCATCTCGATGAGCGTGACCCCTGTGAGACCGGGTAGTCGCACGACGTCCGAAGGATCGAGGCCCTGCCGCTCGAGCTCATCGAGGACCAGATCTCCCGCCGGGTCGTCGCCCACGGCGCCGTAATAATGCGCGTCGAATCCCGAGCGCCGCCAGTTGACGGCCACATTCAGGGCATTGCCCCCGACGAAGGTGCGGTCCGAGTTCACGTAGACGTCCAGGCAATTGTCGCCCACCGCCAGGAGCCTCGTCTCACCTCTTCCTCGACCCATGTTGATAACGATATCAGACCTCTACGCCCCGCAGGCGGAAGTCGATCGCGAACTGCGGATTTGTCCCCTCTCGGTCCTCCGGGCCTAGAATGGCGGAGCGTCGGAAGACCTCACCCGGCGTCGACTTCCGACGCGGGCGATCCAGACACGAAGGTGGGATGCGATGAGCCCGCAGAAGCCCGCTCGCGAGGGCTCGCGCAAGAGATCGTCGGTCAAGGCCGTGCGCGCCTTCGTGCTCGAGACGATCCGGGAACGTGGGCTGCAGGCCGGCGACCGCCTCAACACCGAGGCCGAACTCACCGAGAGGTCGGGAGCGTCGCGCTCCACCGTGCGGGATGCCCTGAAGAGCCTTGAGCACGAGGGGGTCATCGGCTCAGTGCACGGTCACGGCTGGTTCGTCTCGGCGATCGGCTCCCTGCATGTCGAGCGTCCCGTCACCAGGTACGAGAGCATCACGGAGATGCTCGATGCGCGTGGTTTCGAGGTCACGAGCGCCGTACTCGGCGTCGAGGAATCGCAAGCGGCCGAGCACGAGGCGCACGCGCTCGGGATCCCCCCAGGGACACCCGTGATCAGGCTCACCCGCATCCGCTACGGCGACGGGGAACCCATGGTCCTGAGCCTCAACGTGATTCTCCGCGACGCGCTGCCAGGCCCACTCAATCATCGTGACTGGAGCGGCTCGCTGACCGTGGCTCTCGAGGCGCACGGTCACTTCATCAATTCGTCCGCCGCCACCATCACGGCCGCAGATCTGCCCGCCGACATCGAGCAGCGGTACAACCTGGAGAGCCTCGGACCGTGGCTGCTCGTGCAGGAGACGTGCTTGTCCCGAGCGGGAACGCGCACCATCTACGCCGAAGAGTACTGCCGGGGCTCCGAGATCGGCTTCAGCGTGCTGCGTCGCCGCTGAGGACCGCTCGCGCGCTCACCGGACACGAGAAGCGAAGCGGCCTCCCCGCGGGGAGGCCGCTTTCCGATGCCTCGACCACGCCGAATCCCTCTTGACGGTATTGAATTCATACAATAGCGTGTGAAAACATACAACTCATCGGTGTTCACATCTGCAGGGTCGCGGCCCATGGTCCCGCACCTCGGCGCGATGGGATGCCCGACGGAGAGGACTCGCTGTGGAGGCTGCCCGCGGAGCTGGGGTGCGCGTGATCGGCAATCTCAATACCGATCTGTTGATCCGCGGAGCGGACGCCCTTCCCCTCTGGGGTCAGGAAGTGATCGGCCGCGAGCACCGCTTCTTCCCGTCGGGGCAGGCGGGCTACCTCGCACTCGGTCTCGCCGCGCTCGGCACGCCCGTGTCCGTCGTGGGGGTCGTCGGCGACGATGCCGAGGGACTCCGGATCGTGGGCGCCCTGCGGGAGAGCGGCGCCGATGTCGATGGGATCGATCTCCTCAGCGGCGAGCAGACCGGACTCACGGTCGCCCTCGTCCGGGCGGACGGCGAGCGAGCCTTCGCATCGAGCCTCGGGTGCTCGGCCCGCCTCACGGCGGGCATCATCCGCGACGCGACCCGGCGAACCCCGGGCAGGGGCACCGTCGCCCTCGTCGGGCTGTTCATGACCTCCGGCGTAGACCTCGATGAGGCGCGCGAGTACCTCGCATCGCATCGCCGAGACGGCGGGTTCACCGTGGTCGACACTGGCTGGGATCCGGCCGGATGGACGGCGGGGACGCTCGCGAAGGTGCGGGACCTGCTCGCAGAGGTCGACCTCTTCCTCCCAAACCTCGACGAGGCCGAGGCCATCACCGGGGAGACGTCGCCGGAGGCCGCGATCGAGGCGCTCCGCACGCTCTGCCCCGGCAGCATCGTGGTCAAGTGCGGGTCCGACGGCAGCGTCGCGTGGCACGACGGTGCGATGCTGCGGCACGGCGCCTTCGCCACGCGCGTCGTCGACGCGGTCGGCGCGGGAGACGCATTCGACGCCGGGCTCCTGTCGGCGCTGCACCGCGGTCTCGCGATGGACGCGGCGCTGACGTTCGCACACGCTGCCGCTTCGATCTACGTCTCGCGGGCGTCCGACCGCCATCCCACCAGGGACGAGGTTGTGCGTCTGCTCGCCGAAAACCAGTCCGGAACAACAGAAGATGGAGACATTCAATGACGGTGATCGACTTCCGCACCTCCCCAGTTCAGGTGCAGGAGCTCTTCGACGGCGACCCGGGGTTGCGCGCCTCGGTGCGAGACATCTTCGGGTTCTACTGCTCGGCGCAACCGCTCGCGACGTACCTCGGGCAGCTGGACGAGGCGGGGATCGACAGCGCCGTGATGGTGGCGCTCGACTGCACGAGCGCGCACGGCGCCACCGTGGTTCGCAATGAGCAGCTCGCCGAGCTCGCCGGGCGGAGCGAACGCATCATCGGCTTCGCCTCCGTCGATCCCGGCCTGCCCGAAGCCCCGGACCGACTGCGCTCGGCCGTGCGCGACCTGGGTCTGCACGGGCTCAATCTCGACCCCGCGCTGCAGCACTTCGACCCGGCCGACGAACAGCGTGCCTTCCCGGTCTTCGCGGCGGCGGAGGAACTCCGCATCCCGATCGCGCTCGCCGTCGGGCACAACTGGGCACCGCTCGCCCGAACCGCGGCTGCGACCCCGCTCTCGGTCGAGCCCGCGATCCGCGCCTTCCCCGAAGCCGACTTCGTGCTCTCGCATCTGGGCTGGCCGTTCGTGCAGGAGGCGCTCGCACTCGCCATCAAGTACCCGAACGTGTTCCTCGACACCTCGGTGCTGTTCGGCGGCCGCCCCGAGTCGTCGCTCCGCCGTGTGCTCGAGGACCAGATCGGCCTCGACGTCGTCGAGGCGAGCCTGCGGGAGAAGCTCATCTTCGCCTCCGACTACCCTCGCGTCGATCCCAAGCGCTTCGCCCGTGGGCTCCGCATGCTCGGTCTGCGGTCGCTCACCGAGCAGAAGATCTTCGGGCTCAACGCTCAAACTCTGCTCAACAAGAAAGGCGCGCTGTGAAATCAGAAGTCATCCGTCTCGGCATTCAGACCTCCCACGACACCGAGGTGATCGACATCACCGAACGCGTGAAGGAGGCAGCCCGCAGCACGGGCGTGCAGAACGGCATCGTCTACACGACCACGATGCACACCACGAGCGGCATCATGGTGAACGAGGGGCTGCCCGACGTCGAAACGGACATCCTCTCGATGCTGCAGCGCACCGCCCCCGAGATCGGCGACTACCGCCACGCCCGGTTCCTGCCGAGCGATGGCCAGATGGCGGTGAACTCCTGCTCCCACCAGCGCAGTCATCTCACGGGGATGCAGGTCGCATTCCCGATCCAGGACGGGGAGATGGTAATGGGCGGCCGCCAGACCATCTACTTCGCCGAGTTCGACGGACCGCTCCACCGTGAGTTCATCGTCCACGTGATGGGCGAATGACCCGCCCCTCCCCCGGTGCAACGCCGCACTGACAGAAGGAGATCCGAATGGACGCACCCCTGCTCGAGGCCTCGGGCATCGTCAAGAGCTACGGAAGCGTCCGCGCGCTCCGCGGCGCAGACTTCTCGGTGTTCGCGGGCGAGATCGTGGCGCTCGTCGGCGACAACGGCGCCGGGAAGAGCACACTCGTGAAGGCGCTCTCCGGCGTCGTCGCACCCGAGGCCGGCTCGATCACGATCGGCGACCGGACACTGACCTCGCTCAGCCCGATCACCGCTCGGCGGCTCGGCATCGAGACCGTCTATCAGGACCTCGCCCTTGCACCGACGCTCGATCCAGCGGCGAACCTCTTCCTCGGTCGCGAACTGCGCCGCCGCGGGTTGCTCGGCCGGATGGGCTTCATCGACAAGGCGGCGATGCGGCAGCAGGGGGAGGCGAAGTTCCGCGAACTCGGCGTCACGATCCAAGACGTCGCCTCGCCCGTCAGCTCGATGTCCGGCGGTCAACGTCAGGGGGTGGCGGTGAGCCGCGCGGCGGCGTGGGCCAGCAGGATCATCTTCCTGGACGAGCCGACAGCCGCGCTCGGGGTCGTGCAGACGCGCAACGTGCTCGACCTGATGCGACGCGTGCGCGACCTGGGGATCGGTGTCGTGCTCATCAGCCACAGCATGCCCGACGTGCTCGCGGTCTCGGATCGAATCGAGGTCATGCGCCGCGGGCAGCGGGTCGCGCAGCTCGTCACGGAGCGGGTGACGGGCGAGGAGGTCATCGCGGCGATGACCGGCGTGAACGCAGAGATTGGAGAATCGGAATGAGCCTCACCGACAACGACCTCGACACCGTCGCTGTACCGGCGGCGCCGGATCCCGGCGGAGCCGTCGCACGCTGGTGGCGTCGGCTCCGCCGTGGCCAGGTCACCTGGATCGCACTCATCCTCATCGCGCTCATCGCGCTGTTCGCCCTCATCGCCGGAGACTCGTTCGCGTCCATCGCGAACGCGCGCAACATCGCAATGAGCGCTTCGATTCTGCTCCTGATCTCGCTCGGACAGCTCTTCATCATCGTCACGGGAGGCATCGACCTCTCCGGCGGCGCGGTCCTCGTCTTCTCCGGTGTCGTGGCGAGCACGGTGATGAACTCCCTCGGCGGGACACTCGGTGGCATTCTCGCCGGCCTCGTCGCCGGCATCCTCGCCGGCGCTGCGTGGGGGCTGGTGAACGGCTTGCTGGTGACGAAAGCGCGCATTCCACCGCTCATCGCAACGCTCGGCTCGATGGGCATGGCCATGGGTCTCGCCCTCGTCATCACCGATGGGATCGACGATCGGGCCCCTCTGGCTCTCGCGAAGGAGCTCGGCGTCGGCCGCGCGTTCGGTATCGTGCCGTGGATCGTGATCATCGCGATCGCGATCGGAATCGCCATGGCCGTGCTCCTGAACGAGACGGTGTTCGGACGACACACCTTCGCCATCGGCGCGAGCAAGGCCGCCGCCGAACGCACCGGGATCCGCGTGGACCGTCACCTCATGAAGGTCTACGCGCTGGCGGGAGCGCTCGCGGGAGTCGCCGGATTCCTCGCGCTCGCGCGCTTCGGCACCACCACGATCAGCGGACACGTCGAGGACAATCTCAAGGCTATCACGGCTGTCGTCCTCGGGGGCGCGAGTCTGCTCGGGGGCATGGGCACCGTCACGGGCACCGTCATCGGCGCCCTCATCCCGGTCGTGCTGCTGAACGGCTTCGTGATCACCGGAGTGCAGGCGTTCTGGCAGCAGTTCGCGATCGGTCTGGTCCTCGTGATCGCCGTGTACCTCGATCGTCGCCGCAACGCCGGCGTCCGGGACTGAGGTCCCGCTCCCCACCCGCAGCCCCATCTCAGCACCAAGGACACCACCATGCACAGCTATTCCCACCCGTTCGCGCGGTCCCTCCGCCCACTGCTCGGCATCACCGCCATCGCCGCAACGCTTCTCGTCACTGCATGTTCCGGAGGCGCGGAGAGCGGTGGACGAGAGGATCTCTCCGTCACCTTCGTCGCGGGGGTCAAAGGCGACCCCTTCTACATCACGATGATGTGCGGCGCTCAGGCCGAAGCCGAGAAGCTCGGCGCCTCGTTCGACTTCCAGGCGCCCGCCTCGTTCAGTCCCACGGATCAGATTCCGATCGTCGACGGTGTCGCGGCAGCGGCCCCGGACATCCTGCTGATCGCACCGACCGACGACGAGGCGATGTACGCCTCGATCGCACAGGTGGCGGAGGCCGGTACGCAGGTCGTGTTCGTCGACACCACGCTGAAGGACCCGAGCATCGGCGTCGCACAGGTGCACACCGACGACTACGCGGGCGGTGTCGAAGCGGCGAACGCCCTAGCCGAATTGATCGGCGGCTCGGGGAAGGTGCTGCTGCTCAACTTCCAACCCGGCGTCTCCACAACCGAGGCACGGGGGCAGGGCTTCCTCGACACCGCCGAGGAGATCGGCATCGAGGTGATCGGGACGGAGTACGGCGGCACGGAGATCGAGAAGAGCACCTCGATCGTCGACGCAGCGCTCCAGCAGCATCCCGATCTCGCCGGGATCTTCACGACGACGGATTTCGGGGCGCAGGGCGCGGTGACGGCGCTCCGCACCGCGGGATCCGTGGGGGACGTCAAGATCGTCGGGTTCGACGCCTCCCCCGTGATGGTGGAGCAACTCAAGGCCGGGGAGATCCAGACGATCGTCACTCAGCAGGCGCGTGAGATCGCGCGGCTCGGCCTGGAGCAGGGCATCGCCGCGATCGAGGGAGATCCTGTCGAGGAGGAGATCGAGGTCGGCACCGTGACCCTCACCGCCGACGATCTCGAATCCGAGGAAGCGCAGACGGTGCTGCAGACGGATAGTTGTGGTTGACCGCGCGTCGACCATCGCCGACCCTCGCTCTCCCGGAGTCCGCCCCGGTGTCGAGCGGGGGTCGACCGGACGTCACAGCCGCCGCAGCACGTTGAAGGCGATGTCGCTCCCCCGGTGATAGTCCGTCGCGTACACGACGGGGACGCCCTCTGCGGTCACGGACGTCTCGGTGACGAGCAGCCACGGGTCGTACTCCCCCAGCGAATAGCGTTCGGCGTAGGGCTCGGGCACGTTGACCGCGCTGATGCGCGCCGTGGACGACACCGGGGCGTGCCCCTGCAGTTCGAGCGCGCGCGAGAGCGATCCGCTCCAGTCGCGGTGCGCGACCGGTCCGGGCAGCATGGACCGCGGTACGGTGCTGATGCTGAACACGAGGGGCCGCTCGTCGCCCAGCCTGAGACGCACGATCCGCAGGACGGGGTCCCCTTCCGCGAGCTGCAGATGCCGCGCCACGACGGGTTCCGCGGGGACCTCTGCCACGTCGAGCACGACGTTGCTCACCTCGTAGCCGAGACCCTCGAGCATGTCTGTGATGCTCTCGTACTTGGTGACGGGTCGCTCGACGCGCAGCGAGCCTATCGCCGAGAGGAAGCGCCCCTTGCCCTGGACGGCGCGCAGCAGCCCCTCCTGCTCGAGTGTGCGAAGCGCCTCCCGGATCGTCGAGCGCGAGATGCCGAGCCTGTCGGCGAGCTCTTGCTCGGTCGGCAGACGGTCTCCCGGCACGAGGCCGTCGCTCGAGACGATGGCGAGGATCTCATCACGCAGACGATCGACGGTCGACCGCGCCCGAGAAGTAGGATGACTGGGCATGTCGTTTCACACCTTTCGCAGGAGTCGGACAAATTTCGACTCCTCGATCGAGGATAGCCCAGATGCGGAGTGCTCTCAGCTCGCGGGCGGCGCCGCAGCCTCTACCCCTCGAGCAGCTCGTCGAGCCCCGGCACGGGGATCGCGAGGCCGTGACGGTGCGCCCGCGCGGAGATCGACTGCTCCCTGAGCAGCGTGAGGAGCTCGACCGGGCCGGCCATGGTGACGGGCTCGGCCCAGAGCGCGGCGCGATCCGCGCCGCCCATCCACTCCGCCGATCGCACCCGGTCCCCGCCGATCAGCCTGACCCTCGATGCGACGACCCCGTCCGCTCCGACCGGGCCGGATACCGCGAGTCGCTCCATCCAGTCGTCGTCCCGCTCGAGCGACACCTCGATCCCCTGCTTGGCGAGGAAGGCCGAGACCTCCGGCGGCGGGACCTCGCCCGTCGACACCGATACGTGCGCGCGCACGAGCAGCGCGGCGGCGAGCACCCGGATCAGGGCGACGAGCGGCGCTCCCTCGGCAAGCCTCAAGTGGGTCGTGACGGGGCGGTAGCGCATCGCGTTGCGCTCGATCCCGAGCCCGATCTCATCGCGGACGACGCCGAACGAGGTCCGCCACGCGAGTGCATCGGCGAGAGCCGCACGCCGCACGCCGTCGAACTCCTCGTAGTCGAGGCACGCCTGCGCCGCCTCGATGAGCAGCTGCACCTCGGGATCGAGCCCGCGCAGGTGCAGGGTCTCGCTCCGCGTCCCCTCGCGCGGCTCCCACGACCCCAGCGAGAGCAGCCAGTTGGGACCGCCGCTCAGAGCCGGCAGGCCCATGACGGCGTCGTTCCATCCGCCGCCGGGTTGACGCTCGACGCGGGCGGCGGTGGTCGGACGGTTCAGCGACAGGGCCGCGGCCTCGACGCCGTCGAGCCAGGCGAGGATCTCGTCGGGATCGCTCGCCTGCAGACCCGCCACCGCACCGCTGCCCGCGGCGTTCTGCATCGCGAGCGCCTCGGTGAAGGTGTGGGCGTGCACGAGGCCGATGACGGGGAGCCCCCGCGAATCGGACCAGAACGTCGAGGACGGGGACACGCCGATCCGCACTCCGGGGGTCCACAGCAGCCCCTCGTCGTCCAGCTGCCGAGGCTGCACCAGCCACTCCTCGCCGCGGCCGAGCTCGGTCAGTGCGCGCAGCCCGACCTCGTCGGGCGGCACCGGGAGCGGCCCGACATCGAAGCCGAGCGCGTCGGCTCCGCCCGGTCGCGCCGTACTGCCCACCCGTAGGGCTCGCACGGCGTCCGCGAGCCCCTCGCGGAATCGCTTCGAGCGCCCGACCCCGCCGAGCAGGATGGCGATGTGCGCGGCGCGGGGGTGGGATCCGGCGCCGCGCAGCGCCGAGGCGACGATGTCCTCGATCGCCCGGTCCAGATCGGCGGAGGGTGTGACGAGCAGCGAGCCGCGGGCCCGGAACCGCCCCTCGATGCGGAGGCCGGGTCGCCAGCGCAGGAGCTCCCGCGCGGTGGCGCGATCGCCGAGCACGACGGCCCGGTCGATGTCGGGATTCGCCGCGAGCGCTTCCAACGTGCGCCCCCGGATCACGGGCTCGAGGCGCACCGCGCCCGTCGGCAGCCCGCCGACCTCCCACTCCTCCAGAAGCACTGCCGCCGATCGATGCAGCCGCTGCGGCACCGACCACAGCACCGCGCTCCCCGCCGCCAGGCCGGCGAGCACCGCCCCCGCCTGCTCGGAGAGCGGCGTCGCGCCATCCGCCGCGACGAGCACGAGCCGATCCGGCACGAAAGCGGCTCCCCGCACCGCCGCGAGCCCCTCGGCCAGCTGCCCGCAGTACCGCGCGGCGTCGACGATGTCGTTGACCTCGGCGTCGAGATCCGCGACGGGGGCCGCGGTGTCGAGCGCCAGCGCTTGCAGCAGACGGTCCCGTGCGGCGACGACCGCGAGGGCGGCACGGCGGAGCCGCACGGCGCGGATCCGATGCGGCTGCTCGGTCCACCGCTTCCCGGCCTCACGCGCCGACCGGGCGGCGGCCTCCGGGTCGAGGTCTGCGGGCGACAGCGCGACGGTGTCGTTCGCGCGCTCCCGCTCCTCGGCCTCGTCGGACGCGCGCCTCAGCAGCTCGCGCGCCCAGTCGCGGTTGGCGTGGACGGTCGCGTCGGTCTCCGGCTCGTTCGCGAACCCCGAGGCCGAGACGACGGGGATCGCGCGCGGCGGAGCGAGCGCCTCGAGCCTGAGCTCGCCCGTCGAACCGCGGCTGAGCCCGAGCACGGCCGCGGTGAGGCCGCCGGTCTCGAAGCGCTGCGGCTCCTCCGGCGGCCGATAGAAGAGTGCGCTGTCGCGCTCGCTCGGATCCCACTCCCGGGCCCGGTGCTGTGTGCGGTGAGAGACCGGCGCCGGTTCCGCCGCCCAGGCCGCGGCCGCGCGGAACGCGGCGCACTCACTCGCGAACGCATCGGGATCGGACTCGTCCGCCGTCCCGGAATCCGTCCCCGGATCCGCCTCGAGCGCCCGCTCCCACCGGGAGATGACGGATTCGCTGTCGGCCGCCTCCGCCGCGAAGCCGACGAGCAGGTCGACCGCGCCCGCGAACTCGTTCGGCGCGATCACCGGCACGGAGACGCGCACCTCCCGGTGATCGGACACGATGCCCTCCGCGAGCCCCGGGGCCGCGCCGCTCCGCAGCCGCACCGCGTAGAGGTCCCGCGATCCGAGCTTCGCGGCGAGCTCGGCGGCGGCGAGCACGAAGACGTCCTCGCTGGCGAGCACGGGCCGCAGCACGGCCGCACGACCGGGGTGCAGGACGAGCTCGACGAGCCGGAGGAGCTGCGCCGTCACCGCGACGGGATCCTCGATCACGGGAACCGCGAGTCCGCTCCGGATCGACGCGATCCGCTCCTGGCCCGCCACCCCTGCGCAGCCGACGGTCACCTCGGCGGGAGCCCCGCCCTCGGCCACGCGGCGCTGCGCCCACCGGCTCAGCCGGTCGTAGTGCTCGCGGGACTCCGGCAGCTCGGCGAGCAGGCGCAGACCCACCCGTGCACGGTCGAGCGCGGGATCCGCGAGCGCGTGCAGCAGGATGTCCGGGGCGGATCTCGCCCACCGCACGCTCCCGGGTTCGAGGTGAATCGTCGTGTCGTGGGCGATTCCGGCCTCGAGGATCGGACGGAGCGCCCGAGCCGCCCGCGGAACGTCCTCCTCGGCCGACCAGTCGCTTCCACCGGGTGCGATCCGTGCCGGATCCACGACGAGGTGCTTCACCTGCGGGTGCCCCGCGAGGCTCACGAGCCGTGCGATCTCCCCCGCCGCGCCGTCCGGCCCGTGGATCTCCTCGCCGAGCGGGACGACGACGGGAAGCACCCCCGCCTCCGAGTGCCGCCGCAGGGCCTCCGAGAGCCGGCTCAGCCTCCCGGGCGGGCCGTCGCCAGTCGGGAGCTTCGCCGCGAGGACGAGGTGGGACACGCGGTCGCGCATCCACCGCCTGGCCACCGGCATGACCGCCCACGGCAGTCCGAGCGACGCCACACCGCCCGCCCGCACGGCGAGACGATCGCGCACGGGCATCGATCGCGGAACCTCCTGCGCGATGTCGCGCAGCCCCATCGCCGACGCGAACGCGTCCTGCGTCCCGCCGACGAGTTCCAGCAGCCGCCGCGTGAACTCGAAGCTCTCCGGATCCCGCTGCATGCCGCCGAGCAGCCCGATACCGGAGGCGCCGTCGTCTCCGCGCGCTCCCGCGATCCAGGCGGCGACGCGCGACTCGACGTCGCCGGTCACGCCGTCCCAGACCGTGCCCGTGACGATGCGTTCTTCAGCCATGTGCCCACTGTAGGACGCGTGCCCGGGAACTTCCGTGAGGCGCACGGCACCCCCGGTTACGCCAGCAGCGCCCGATCGTCGAGCTGCGCGCCCTTGATCTTGCCGAACTCCTCGAGCAGCCCCGCGACCGTCAGCCGCTTCTTGCGCGCCTCGTCCGCCTCGAAGACGATGCTGCCCTCGTGCATCATGATCAGCCGATTGCCGAGCCGCAGCGCCTGCTCCATGTTGTGCGTCACCATCAGCGTCGTCAGCCCGCCCTGCGCCACGATCCGGTCGGTGAGCTCCGTCACGAGCGCTGCGCGCTGCGGATCGAGCGCCGCCGTGTGCTCGTCGAGCAGCAGGATGCTGGGGTGGGTGAATCCCGCCATGAGCAGCGAGAGCGCCTGGCGCTGACCGCCCGAGAGGAGGCCGACCTTCGCGGTCAGACGATTCTCGAGACCCAGCTCGAGCGAGGTGAGCTCCTCGCGGAAGCGCTCCCGCAGCGAGCGGCTGAGCGCCAGGCCGAGACCGCGCGGCTTGCCGCGGCGCACGGCGAGGGACAGGTTCTGCTCGATCGTGAGATCCGGCGCCGTCCCGGCCATCGGATCCTGGAACACCCGCCCGATGTACTTCGCGCGCTGGTGCTCCTTCAGCCGGTTGACCCGCTGGCCGTCGATCTCGATCGTGCCCGAGTCGACGGTGTAGCGGCCGGAGATCGCGTTGAGCAGCGTCGACTTGCCCGCGCCGTTCGAGCCGATCACCGTGACGAAGTCGCCCTCGTCGAGCGTCAGGCTGAGCTCGGCGAGCGCTCGGCGCTCGTTGACGGTGCCGGGGAAGAAGGTCTTCTCGATCCTGTCGATGGAGAGCATGCGACTACCTCCCGGTGTTCTCGGTCGCGGGTCCCGAAGCGGCTGCGGCGGGAGCCACCGCGGCCGCGGGATCGACGTCCCGCGGTGGCACCTTGCCGCCCCGCCCCCGCAGCGACGGCACGCGCTTCAGGAAACCCCACCGCGGCAGCAGCAGGGCCGCCACGACGAGCACGGCCGTCACGAGCTTCATGTCGTTGGGGTCGAGCCCGGCCCGCATGGCGAAGAAGATGATGAGGCGGTAGAGCACCGCGCCGAAGATGACGGCGAGGCTCGCGACCCAGATGAAGCGCTGGCCCAGGATGGCCTGGCCGAGGATGACCGAGGCGAGGCCGACGAGGATCAGGCCGATGCCCATGCTGATGTCGGCGAATCCCTGGTACTGCGCGACGAGGGCCCCGCAGAGGCCGACGAAGCCGTTGGAGATCGCGAGCGTGAGGATCGTCGTGCGGTCGGTGCTGACTCCGAAGCTGCGGATCATCGGACCGTTGTCGCCGGTCGCCTGGATCGCGAGGCCGAGGTTCGTGGACAGGAACCAGTCGACCGCGAGCTTGAGCACGAGCACGACGACCGCGATGATCCCGACGCCGCCCCAGGTGCCGAGCAGCTCGGCCTCCCGCAGCGGCGTGAAGGCCGTCTCGGCGCGCAGCAGCGGGAGGTTCGCGGCGACCGCAGCGCCGTCCTTCGCGGTGCCCATGATGCGCAGGTTGATGGACCACAGCGCGATCATGGTCAGGATCCCCGCGAGCAGTCCATCGATCCGGCCCTTCGTGTGCAGAAGGCCGGTCACGATGCCGGCGAGCAGCCCCGCCCCGCCCCCGGCGAGGGTGGCGAGGACGGGGCTCTGTCCGTTGGTGATCAGCGCGGCCGCGACCGCGGCGCCGGTCGTGAAGCTGCCGTCGACCGTGAGGTCGGGGAAGTTCAGCACCCGGAAGGTGAGGTACACGCCGAGGGCCATCACCCCGTAGATGAGACCGAGTTCGAGCGCGCCGATCATGCGGTTGTCATTCCTTCAGTGGGAGGGATCGATTACTCGACGGTGGTCGCCTGGTCGAGGATCTCCTGCGGGATCTCGACGCCCATGCGCTCCGCGGCGCCCGGGTTGACCACGTAGGCCAGCTCCTCCGCGAACTGAACGGGGGTCGATGCGGGATCGGCGCCCTCGAGGATCTCGATCGCCATCTCGCCGGTCTGGCGCCCGAGCTCGGTGTAGTCGATCCCGAGGGTGGCGATCGCGCCGCCCTCGACGGTGCCGGACTCGGCGCCGATGACCGGGATCTGCTTCTCCTCCGCGACCTGGATCAGCGACGAGATGCCCGACACGACCATGTTGTCGGTCGGCACGTAGATCGCGTCGACGTCTCCGAGCGCGTCGGCGGCCTGGGCGATGTCGTTGGCGGTCGTGACGGTCTTGGTCACGATCTCGAGGTCGAGATCCTGCGCGACCTCCTGAGCCGCCTTCACCTGCACCTCGGAGTTCACCTCGCCCGAGGCGTAGACGATGCCGACCCGCTTCGCGTCGGGCACGATCTCCTTGAGCAGCTCGAACTGGCCGGTGAGCGCCTCGTCGGGAACCGCATCGCTCGTGCCGGTGATGTTGCCGCCCGGCGCTTCGTTCGATTCGACGAGCTCGGCCGAGACGGCGTCGGTGACGGCCGTGAACAGCACCGGCTTGTCGGTGATCGCCTGCGCGGCGGCCTGCGCGGCCGGCGTCGCGACCGTGAGGACCAGATCGACGTCCGAACTCGCGAAGTTCTGCGCGATCGACACGGCGTTCGCCTGCTCGCCGTTCGCGTTCTGCAGGTCGAACTCCACGGTCTCGCCGTCGACGTAGCCGGCGTCGATGAAGGCCTGCTGGAAGCCCTCGGTCGCGGCGTCGAGCGCGGGGTGCTGCACGAGCTGGCTGATGCCGATGCTCACCTTCTCGGGCCCCTCGCCGTCCGAGGCGGAGGAGCACGCGCTGAACGTGAGCGCGGCGACGGCGGTGAGGCTCGCCGCGGCGAGCGCACGGCGGCGGAACGAGGTCTGTCGCATGTGTATCGGGTCCTTAGCAGTGTCTACCCGCCGCGGCCAGCGCCCCGGCGAACTGAGAAATCGGCGCGAAAAGCGCCGATTCAAGCATGGTAGACCGCTGCGCCCGAGTTCGCACACACGGGGGCGGCTTCGTGATGGAGCCGTTGCGTTCCGTGAGGCGTCGGCGGCCTCGGTCTGCGCCGCGACGTTCGGGCAGCCTCCGCCCGCACGACACGCCGCGCCCGACACGCCGCGACCGACACGCCGCGGGCGGCCCCGGACCGCGAGGCCGCCCGCTCGCCGCGCTACGCCAGCAGCGCCCGGTCGTCGAAGCTCGCGCCCTTGATCTTCGCGAACTCCGCGAGCAGCAGGGGCACGGTGAGGCTCTGCTTCTCCTCGGCGGACGCCTGGAACACGATGCGGCCCTCATGCATCATGATCAGCCGGTTGCCGAGCTTCAGCGCCTGCTCCATGTTGTGCGTCACCATGAGGGTGGTGAGGCCGCCCTGCGCCACGATCCGCTCGGTGAGTTCCGTCACGAGCGCCGCCCGCTGCGGATCGAGCGCCGCCGTGTGCTCGTCGAGCAGCAGGATCCGCGGCTGCGTGAAGCCCGCCATCAGCAGGGAGAGCGCTTGGCGCTGACCGCCCGAGAGAAGCCCGACCTTCGCGGTCAGACGGTTCTCGAGACCCAGTTCGAGCGACTTCAGCTCTTCGGTGAAGAGCTCGCGACGAGCCCTCGTGATCCCGAACCCGAGGCCGCGGGTCTTCCCCCGCTGCAGCGCGAGCGACAGATTCTGCTCGATCGTGAGATCCGGCGCCGTGCCGGCCATCGGGTCCTGGAAGACGCGCCCGACGTAGCGGGCCCTCCGGTACTCCTTCAGCTTCGACACGGGTGTGCCGTCGATCGAGAGCTCGCCCGAGTCGACCGTGTACCGGCCGGCGACCGCGTTGAGCAGCGTCGACTTGCCCGCGCCGTTCGATCCGATCACCGTGACGAAGTCGCCCTCGTCGAGCTTCAGGCTCAGGTCGACGAGCGCCTTGCGCTCGTTGATCGTTCCCGCGAAGAAGGTCTTGGAGATGTGTTCGATGTTCAGCATGGTGCGCTTACCTCTCTGCCGCGGGGACGGTCACGCCGGTGGTCGCCGAGGCGACGGGATCCGGAGCGGGATCCGGCTCGGGCGCCCCCGAGCCGGGCGCGCGGTTGCCGCGGTCCCTGAGCGAGGGGATCTTCTTGAGGAACCCCCACCTCGGGAGCAGGAGCGCGAGGATCACGAGCACCGCCGTGACCGCGCGCATGTCGTTCGGGTTGAGACCGGCCGAGAGGGCGAAGAACACGATGAGCCGGTAGAGCACCGAGCCGAGGAGCACCGCGAGGCTTGCGGTGAAGAGGCTGCGCTGGCCGAGCACCGCCTGGCCGAGGATCACCGAGGCGAGGCCGACGAGGATCAGGCCGACGCCCATGCTGATGTCGGCGAACCCCTGGTACTGCGCGACGAGCGCGCCGGCGAGCGCGACGAGCCCGTTGGACAGCGAGAGGGTCAGGATCTTCGTGCCGTCCGTGTTGACGCCGAAGCTGCGGATCATCTGCTCGTTGTTGCCCGTCGCCTGGATCGAGAGGCCGAGATCGGTCGACAGGAACCAGTCGACGATGAACTTCAGCGCGAGCACGAGCACCGCGAAGACGAGCACCGCGAACCAGGTCTTGCCGATCCAGCCCGCGTCGCGCAGCGGTGTCACGACGGTGTCCTCGCGCAGCAGCGGAACGTTCGCCTTGTCCATGATGCGCAGGTTGATCGACCACAGCGCGATCATGGTCAGGATCCCCGCGAGCAGCCCGTCGATCCGGCCCTTCGTGTGCAGAAGGCCGGTGATCGCTCCGGCGACCAGACCGGACGCCCCGCCGGCGATCGTCGCGACGACCGGATTCTGCCCGGCGGTGATGAGGGAGGCCGCGACCGCGGCGCCGGTCGTGAAGCTGCCGTCGACCGTGAGGTCGGGGAAGTTCAGCACCCGGAAAGTGAGGTAGACGCCGAGGGCCATCACCCCGTAGATGAGACCCAGCTCGAGAGCTCCGATCACGGCGGTTACTCCACCGTACGATCGGCGCGCTCGACGAGCGACTCGGGCAGTTCGACGCCCATGCGCTCCGCGGCCGCGGGGTTGACGACCAGCTCGAGATCCTTCGAGGTCTCGACGGCCGTCGTCGCCGGATCCTCGCCCTCGAGGATCTTCACGGCCATCTCGCCGGTCTGGTAGCCGAGCTTCTCGTAGTCGATCCCCAGGGTGGCGATGGCGCCGCCCTCGACGTGCGCGGACTCGGCTCCGACCACCGGGATCCCGCTCTCCTCGGCCACGCCGATCAGCGCGCCGAGGCCCGAGGCGACGAGGTTGTCGGTCGGGGTGTAGATGGCGTCGACGTCGCCGAGCGACTCCACGGCCTGCTTGATCTCGCCGGCGTTCGTCACGGTCGCCTCCACGACCTCGATGCCGTGGCCCTCGGCGGCCTCGTTCGCGAGCTCGACCTGGATCTCGGAGTTCACCTCGCCGGAGCCGTAGACCACCCCGATCTTCTTCGCGTCGGGCACGATCTCCGTGATCAGTTCGATCTGGTCGGCGACCGGGTTCATGTCGCTCGTGCCGGTCACGTTGGATCCCGGCTCCTGCATCGAGTCGACGAGTTCGGCCGACACGGGATCCGTCACCGCGGTGAAGAGCACGGGGGCGTCGATGATGTTCTGCATCGCGGCCTGCGCCGAGGGCGTGGCGACCGCGAGCACGAGGCCGACGCCGTCGGACGCGAAGGTCTGCGCGATCGTGGTGGCCGTGGCGACCTCGGCCTGCGCGTTCTTCTCGTCGAACTCGACCGTCTCGCCCTCGACGTAGCCCGCATCGATGATCGCCTGCTTGAACCCCTCGGTCGCGGCGTCGAGAGCCGGGTGCTGCACGAACTGGCTGACGCCGATCGTGATCTTCTCGGATCCGGATCCGGCGCCGTCGCCGGAATTCGCCGAGGAGCAGCCGCTCAGGGCGATCGCGGCTGTCGCGGTCAGACCGGCGAGGGCGAGCGCCCTGCGGTGGGTGGTGACTGCCATGGTGTTCCTCACTTCGTGGGTGACTCGCGCTCGGGCGGGTGCGTCGAGCGGAAGATGACACGGCGTCGGTGGACAACGCCGTCCGGTGCCCGATGCTAATCAGGCCGAGGGTTTTGTTACAAGCTGCCCGCAAGAAGCTAGACAGATGTGACAGAAGGGCTATTTATTCAGGGATCCTGCTATACATGATGTTCATATCGAGCGAGGATCACACGATGGCGGCGACCAGCTCGGCCGCGGCGGCGAGCACCGCGTCGTTCTCCTCCGGCAGGCCGACCGTCACGCGCACGCCCTCCCCGGGGAAGCACCGCGCGGAGACGCCGTGGCGCTCGAGCGCCTCGGCGATCCGCCCGCTCTCGTCGCCGGCGGGCAGCCACACGAAATTCGCCTGCGACGGCACCGGCCCGAGACCGGCCGCCAGCAGCCCGTCGAACAGACGGGATCGCTCGCGCACCAACTCGTCGACGCGCTCGTCGAGGTCGGCCTCGGCGTCGAGCGACAGCACGGCGGCCTCCTGCGCCAGCCGCGAGACGCCGAACGGCAGGGCGACCTTGCGCAGCACCTCCGCGACGGTCGGCCGCGCGATGGCGTAGCCGATGCGCAGACCCGCCAGCCCGTAGGCCTTCGAGAAGGTGTGCAGCACCGCCACGTTGGGATAGCGCCGGAAGAATTCGATGCCGCTCGGCGAACCGGGATCGCGGTCGAAGTGCACGTAGGCCTCGTCGATCACCACGAGCACCCGCTCGGGCACGGCCGCCATGAACTCCTCGAGCTCGGCCCGGCTCACCACGGTACCCGTCGGATTGTTGGGGTTGCAGACGAAGACGATGCCGGTGCGCTCGGTGACGGCGGCGGCCATCGCGGGCAGATCGTGCCGCGCGTCGGCGTCGAGCGGCACCTCGACGGGGACCGCGCCGGCCGCCCGGGCGAGGATCGGGTACGCCTCGAAGGACCGCCAGGCGAACACCACCTCGTCGCCCGGCGCGGTGAGCGCGTGGATCATCTGCGCCGCCACTTCGACCGAACCCGCTCCGAGCACGATGCTCTCGGGCCCGACCTCGAAGCGCGCGGCGAGCGCGGCCGCGACCTCCGGTGCCGCGATGCTCGGATAGCGGGCGAGCGAGGCGGGGAGCACCTCGGCGAGGCCGCGGGCCACCGACGCGAGCGGCGGATAGGGGCTCTCGTTCGACGACAGCTTGAAGCTGCGGCCGCCGGGGCCGAGCGGGGCCGGCTTCCCGGCGCGGTAGGCGGCGATGCGGTCGAGGCCCGGCCGGAAGCGGTGGGCGGGTGCGGCGGCGGGACCGCCCTCGGGCGCGGACTCGGTTCCGCGCGGATCGCTGGTCGGCTGCTCTGGCTGGACTGTCATCTTCGACGCTCTCTCGTTCGTGGGCGGTTGCACGAGCGCCACTCTAGGGAGGCCGCACGGACCGGTCAAACGGCATAGCGCAACTCCGGCAGTATGCTCATCACGTACATCCGAACTACGATGCAGATATACAAACTGCCTACGTCACGGAGGACGCATGAGCATCGATCAACTCGACGCGCGGCTCATCACGCTGATCAGCGAGGAGGCCGGGATCTCGGTCGTCGAGTGCGCACGGCGCCTCGGCGTGGCCCGCGCGACGGCGCAGGGACGCCTCGACCGGCTGCGCCGCTCCGGCGTGATCCACTCGATGGCGCCCCACATCGACCCCGCCGCGCTCGGCTACCCGATCCGTGCGTTCTGCTCGCTGCTCATCCACCAGTCGGTGGGGCACCAGAAGGTGGCCGAGGGGCTGGCGAGGATCCCCGAACTGCTCGACCTCCACACCGCGACGGGAGACACCGACATGATCACCTCGGTGGTCGCGCGCTCGACCCAGGATCTGCAGCGCGTGCTCGACCTCATCTCGCACACCCCGGGCGTGGCACGCGTCTCCTCCCGGCTCGCCCTCGGCACCCACTTCGAGGGGCGCACGCTGCCTCTCGTGCAGGCGGCGGTGGAGTAGGGCTCGTCGCCGGATCGCCGAAGCCGGCGAGCGCGCCGGGCGCCGGGATCGCGCGCCTCAGAGCTCGAGCAGATCCAGCGCCTGCACCTTCCGATGACTCACGAGGCTCGAGAGGATCACGGAGCTCTTCGTGCGAGTCACCGCCGGGCACTCGGAGATCGTGAGCAGCACCTCCTGCAGGTGGGACGTGCTGCGCGCGACGACGCGGCACTGCACGTCCGCGCCACCCGTGGTGGAGAAGGCCTCGATGACGTGCGGCATACGATCGAGATGGGCCCGGATCGCCTCGAGCTCCCCCTGCTGCACGTTGAGCTGCACCCAGGCCTGCACCTCGATTCGCCCGGC
>JAPSIU010000396.1 GCA_031178565.1 Leucobacter sp.
GGGAGCGACCTCGCACTCGAGCTCGCTCCCGTGAGCCTCGAGACGGCGCGTGACATGATCGCGCGGCTCCGCAGCTCCCGTCTGCTCGCACCGTGGCGCGGACGCCCGGCCCTCGACGCCGAAGCGCTCGCGCGGATCGTCGCGCGACTCGGCGCGGCGCTCGCCGCGAGTCCCGGGATCCGCGAGATCGAACTGAATCCCGTCCGCGTCGGGGTGGAGGGGGCGTTGGCGGTCGACTGCCTGGTCGTTCTCGAAACCCCGACCACCGCATAGCGATCTCCGCGCGCGGCGAAACGCCGCGACGCTCAAGCAACACCCACCTGGAAGGAACCCGCAATGAACCTCATGGACAGCACCCGCGCCATCTGGCGGCTCAGCGACGAGCAGGAAGCGATCGTGGAACTCTGCGGCGAGTTCGCATCGGAGCAGATCCGGCCCCGCGGACGCGAGGTCGATGAGGCGGACGCCGGGTCTCCGATCGACCTCTTCCAGACGGCCGCGCAGGTGGGCATCACCGACTTCATGATCCCAGAGGAGTACGGCGGGGGCGGTTTCACCGACCTCTTCACCCAGTGCCTCGTGCAGGAGCAGCTGTGCTGGGGCGACCTCGGAATCGGCAACTTCCTCTGCTCGAACGGCTTCTTCGCGGATCCGCTGCTCGTCCTGGGGACGGAGGAGCAGAAGGAGCAGTGGCTGCGCCCGCTGACCGGCCCGTCGCCGATCCTCACCTCGCTCGCCACGACCGAGCCGGGATCGGGCTCCGACGCGGCCTCGATCTCGACGCAGGCCGTGCGCACCGACGGCGGCTACCTCCTGCGCGGGCAGAAGGCCTGGATCTCGAACGCCGGCTACGCCGACCAGTACGTCGTCTTCGCGAAGACCGACCCGACGCAGCGCTCGCGCGGCGTCAGCGCGTTCCTCATCAAGAAGGGTGCCGAAGGCTTCACCCTGGGCGAGCCCATGAAGAAGATGGGGCAGCGAGCCATCACCTGCCGGGAGCTGTTCTTCGACGATGTCTTGGTACCCAAGGAGGATCGCCTCGGAGACGAGGGCCAGGGGTTCTTCGGACTCATGAAGACCTTCGACGCCTCGCGCATCGTTCTCGCCGCCGCGGCGACCGGCGTCGCCCGTGCCGCCTACGAGTACGCGCTCAACTATGCTCGCGAGCGGGTGCAGTTCGGCAAGCCGATCATCGAGCACCAGGCGGTCGCGTTCCGCCTCGCCGACATGGCGACCCGCATCGACGCCGCCTGGCTGCAGACGCTGCGCGCGGCGACAATGTTCGATCAGGGCAAGCCCGTCGTCGCCGAGGCCGCTATGGCCAAGCTTCAGGCGTCCGAGACCGCGGCGTTCTGCACCTGGGCGGCCGTGCAGACGCTCGGCGGCTGGGGCTACTCGCGCGAATTCCCCGTTGAGCAGTGGATGCGCGATGCGAAACTCGAGGAGATCGAAGAGGGTACCTCGGACATCATGCGCCTCGTGATCTCGCGCAACCTGTAGATCGAGAGCCGCGGCGGATCCCGGCGGTGCCGGAAACGCGTGCGCAGTCGCTCGGAAGCAACGAAAGGAATCGTCCATGGAGGAAACCGTCATCGTCGCCGGGGCGCGCACGCCGATCGGCCGCCTGCTCGGAGGACTCTCGAGCCTGTCGGCGCCCGAACTGGGCGCGCACGCGATCCGTGCCGCGCTCGCTCGCTCGGGCCTGCCCACCGCGGAGGTCGAGGAGGTGCTGCTGGGCAACGTGATCCAGGCCGGCCTGGGACCGAATCCGGCCCGCCAGGCGGCCGTCGGTGCCGGCATCGGCCTCGGGGCCTCGGCGACCACGCTCAATCGGCTCTGCCCCTCCGGGCTCGCGACCGTCTCGGTGCTCGACCGCGCCATCAGGCTGGGGGAGCGCACGATCGCGATTGCCGGCGGCTTCGAATCGATGACGGGCGCCCCTCATCTCGTGCGCGGCGCCCGCGCGGGCTTCGCGTACGGCGACGGCAAGCTGGAGGACACCCTCGACCGCGACGCGCTCTTCTGCGCCATCGATCACTGCACGATGGGCGTCGCCACGGAACAGCACCAGGAGCCGTACGATCTGAGCCGCGAGGAGCTCGACGAGTTCGCGGCCGAGTCGCACCGCCGGGCCGCGGCCGCGCGCGATGCCGGCCGGCTCGCGGAGGAGATCGAGCCGATCGAGGTCGCGAACCGCCGCGGCACGATCACGGTCTCCCACGACGAGGGGATCCGCGACGACACCACCCCCGAATCGCTCGGTCGGCTGCGGCCGGCCTTCGCGAAGGCCGGGGTCATCACCGCGGGATCGTCCTCGCAGCTGTCGGACGGCGGATGCGCGCTCGTGCTGATGCCGCGCTCGGAGGCCGAGCGGCGGAGGATCCCGTGGCTGGCGCTCGTGCGCGGCTCCGCGGCCGTCGCGGGCCCGGACACCTCGCTGCTGCTCCAGCCGGCTCGCGCCGTCGAGGCGGCCTGCCTCGCGGCCGGCGTCGCCGTGGGCGATCTCGACGTGCTCGAGATGAACGAGGCCTTCGCCGGGGTTTCCCTCGTGTCGGCGCGCGAGCAGCCCCAGCCGCCGAGCGTCTGCACGGCCGCCCAGGTGCAGAACGCCGCGGTCTCGGACGCCTGAAGCTTGGCCATAGCGGCCTCGGCGACGACGGGCTTGCCCTGATCGAACATTGTCGC
>JAPSIU010000072.1 GCA_031178565.1 Leucobacter sp.
GAGATCACGTCAGGACCGACCTGACCGATCGGGCGGGACTGCCGCAGCGTCCCATCCCGCAGATCCGCGATGATGCCCGCGGCCTTCTCCACGATGTCGCCCTCAGCATCACCCGACGCCGCGATCGCGGAGATCGCGACCGACGCCTCGTGCAGCTTCCGACGCTCACCGTGCCGGCGCACGATCTCCGCGTACTGCATCGCCTGATAGCCGCGCGCTTCGAGGCCGTTCACCTCATGCGCATACGCGTCCGCGAACTCGTGCGTGCGCCCCGCGGCGATCTTCCGGTCGTTGACCGAGATCGGGGACACAGTGTCGCCACGGTCCGCGACATCGCACATGATCGAATACAGGGCCGCGGCGCGGGGGACCGCGAAGTCGGTTTCGCGGACGATCTGTCGTACCTCCCAGATCCGCGATGGCTCCGCGAAGATCGCGCACAGCAGGAACCCCTCGGTTGCCGGGTCGTACTGCAGCTCCATCACGACAGGTCCTCTTCCTCGATCAGTTCGACGATGTCCGCCGTACGCACCGGGAACCGAGACCGGCGCGCATGCTCACGCACCGCCGCCGCGACGTCCGCCTCTGCGTAGTCCCGGAGGATCTCGAACATCGCCTGCACCTCCAGCGGGCCGCGCCGCTGCCCATCGATCGCCCCCGCGAACGTGAGCAGCCGCTGCAGCCCCTCCACCGTGAGCCGGGGACGGCCGCCTGCGTCGTCGAACTGTCCGGGGACGAGTTCGAGTGCGGCACGATCACGATCGCCCGCCGTATCGCCCAGGGCGGCGCGCTCAGCATGGGTCAGATGGTCACGCGGAGAGCTCACGACGATCACCACCCTCGTCGTCCCGGCGGAAGAACTCGGCGGCCATCTGCTCAGCAGCAGTCGGACGACCGGCACCACCCCGTGCGGGGAGAGGGCCGTTCTCCCACGCCTCAGCGTTCAGCCACGAGGCCGGATACTTCGTGAAGCTCGGGTCACGGTTCGGATCGTTCCTGTACTGCATAGCAGCAGCGATGAGAGTGGCCGCATCGGTCTTCTTGATCGCTGTCGACCAGGCTCGGCGAGCAGCGCCCTTGTCCTTCTTCAGCGGGTACGACTGCCACCACTGATCGAAGCCGAGAGGAGAAACCGCGGGCACCCCCGCTTTATCTATCTCTCCTGCTCTATCTATCTCTATATAAGGAGCGGTTTGCTCGCTGGTGCCGGAAACCCCCTCATCCCGTGCCGGAAACCCTCCCTTACCGGCATCAGGTGCCGGAATGGTTTCCTCATCTTCCCCGAGGGGGCGATCCATCAACCGATAGGCATCGGTCCGGCGTCCGCCACCCTTTGCACCGCGCTTCACGCGCTCGACGACGCCAAGCTGCTCGAGTTCCGCGAGCGCGTCGCGCACCTTCCGCTCAGAGCAGCGCGCCTCAGCTGCGATCAGCTGCTGCCCGGGGAAGTTTGAACGGTACCCCGACCGTGACGCGAGCACGCCATAGACCGCGATCGCGTATCCCGAGACGTTCTCGACGTCGCGGATCATCCATGTCGGGATCGCTGCGAATCCATCAGCCATCTCTCTCAACTCCTTCCTGTGTTCTGAGGGCGGTCATGCTTGCCGCCCTGATCGTCGAGCCACCACGACCGTCCGCCGAGATCCACGAACGGGACCTGAGACTCGTGGCGGCGCTCATGCCGGGAGATCGCCCACCCGGCCGGGGCGTGCCCCTGATGGGCGATCCCGTGGCAGCCGGCGTGGTTGCCCCACCCGCACAGTGCGAGCAGGTTTGCGAGGTTGTGCCTCCCGCCCCGGCTGAGGAACCTGCGGTGGTGGATCTCCGTCGCGGCCTTCCCGCACCCGGACTCGCATATGCCGCGCGACCGCTCCCCGAGCTTCTCGACGGTCGCCGCCGGCATCCGGCCCGACTTCCGGTTGCTCACGAGTAGGTGCTCGACTTCCGCACCCGGAACTCATGGACCCCGGCCCACACCACGCGGGGATAGGCGTTCAGCGATTCGAGGACGAGCATCCCCGTCTTCGGATTCCGCTCCTCGACGCGATACGGCTTCGCCTCGTCGTCGACGCGGACGATGTCGCCGACATGGATCTCCTGCAGCATCACGCCCTCCTCGGGATCGATGCGAGCTGATACGTGGCGAGCACGAGCTTCGACTGCGTCTGCAGACTCGACTTGCGCGAGTCGACGAGGTCCGCGAGGCCCTTCGCATACCGGTACGCGATCTGCGCCGCAGCCTCCTCGGCCCGCTCCTGCTGGGTCGCGAGATCCACCGCAGCGGCACGATCCGCTGCCGTCTTCCCCTCAACCTCGCCCTGCGCTTTCGACTTCGCCCGCAGCAGCACCTCTGCCGCATCCCCGCGCACCTTGTCCGCCTCCTTCACGATCCACAGCGCGTGGTTCGCGACCGAATCGACGAGCTCGGGCTGATGGATGATCTCGTCCGGTGTGCGGATGGTGCCCGGGGCGGGCGGCTCGATCGCGATTTCCTGCCGCATCTTCGCCACCCACCCTTCGACCTCCGCCGCGGTATGCGGTTGAGTAGTCACGCCTGCCCCCGCGCTTCGATCTCGGCCTTCGCGCCTCGGAGCACCTGATCGAGGGTCATGTCCTCGACGAGGATCTGCCGCAGCAGCCCAGCCTCCTTCGCCTCCGAGTGCAGGGTGCGGAGCATGTCCACGCCGACGTTCGGGTCTTCGGCGGCGAGGCACTGCTGCACACGCTCCACCCAGCCCGCAGCGTCGAACTCGGGTGCGGCGAGCTCGTCCATCAGCTCGCCCTCGACCGTCTCCGGCTCGACCGCCGGCTGAGGGGCGCTCTGCGGCGAGCGCTGCGCCGGCCTCCCGGCGCCCGCCTGCTCCATCTCCTCAGCCGAGTACAGGCCGGAGAGATCCTGCGGGAACGCCTTCCGAAGCGCGAGCATCTCGGCGCACTTCCCGAGCATCAGCGCGGGCATCTTCTTCCAGATCGGCGAGCCCGCGTTGTACGCGTCGAACGTCGCGACCGCGTAGAGCGGCTCCACAAACCCTTCACGGTGGATCCCGACGCGCGCAGCACGGGGCGGCTCCTTATCGAGCCACACATCGAGCCACTCGCGGCCGTCGGCCGTCCACTGCGTCGGCGTCTGCCCGCGGTACTCGCGCGACCGCTCGGCCACGAGGCGGGCGCCGTCGATCGAGATCTGCGTCGTCCACTTCCCTCCGCGCTCGATGCAGTAGATCTGCCTCGCGATCGGATCGAGCTGTGTGCGCTGGCAGTGCGACAGGAACGCCTCGACCACCGGCCGCGGCGCCAGACGCCGGTTCGCGGCCGGGCCGTTCACGAGGCCCGCGGCCTCCACGAGCGCTGCCTCCTGCGGCGTCCATGCGTTCGGGTCCCCCGTGGTGGGGAGTGCGAGTGCGGTACTCATGCCTTCTGCTCCTTCGTCTGCTTGCCAGCGGTGATGGTGGCTCGCGCCGCCTTGCCCTTGCGGACGGTCTTCACCGTCTTCGTGTGCTGGTTCGCCAGCTCATCGAACGCGGCCTGCAGCTTCTCGACACGGGCCTGCGCCCGGGCGAGCTGCTGCGCCTCCTTCGGGTGCGCCTTCTCGGCGGCATCGAGGTCGACGACCTCCTCCTCGATCTCCTCGTCGGCGGTGCCCGGCGTGATCGTCACGCGGGCGAGCGGGGACTCCTGCGATATACCCCGAGCGATCGCGGCCTTGTACGAGGCCTCCTTGAGCGCCTTGCCCTCCTTCTCGGCGGCGAGGCCACGGAGGTAGTTCAGGGCGTTCGTGTCCTGCTCCTCGTCGATCACGGGAGCCTCGTCATAGTCCATGGCGGCGAGCACCAGATCCGCCGCCTCGACGAGCTGCGCGATCATGCCCTCATCCCGGGGGAAGTACTCCCGCGACCGCGGCCCCGGCCGGAAATTCCCCGGCTCGCCGAGGCGGAGCTCGACGTTCAGCCAGCAGCCGATCGCGCCGGCCACGTAGCAGCACCACTGCATCTGCCACTCGTACCCCGCCCGGGCGAGCGCCGACGACCCCTTCGGCAACTGCTTCCCCGACGTCTTGATCTCGTCGAGCACGAGGTTCCCGTCGAAGTCGACCGAGACCCCATCCGGGGAAGCGAGGTAGCGGGAATCCTGGGCGCCGTGGATCACCCTGGACTCCGGCACCATGCCGAACCCGGCGAGGTCAGCCGCGATGATCGGCTCACGCAGCTTCCCCCACTCCGTGTACGCATTGCCCTGGAAGGCATCGCCGTCGCGCTTCATGCGGACGAGGTCCTGGATCGCGACGTCTCGGTTGCTGGCGGTCATGATCTTCGCGAGCTCGGTCGCGGTCGGGCCCTGTAGCCGCTCCTCGAGCCAAGCCTTGCGGTCCTCGTCTGAGGCTCCGGCGCGGGACTCGTAGTCGAGGAGTGCGGGCACCGGATCCAGATCGGTGAAGCTGCGCACGGATCGGGCAACGGCACGCTTACCACCATTCGGGGCGCCGATCTCGCCGACTTCTCCGAAGTGCTGAGTATCCAGATCCATGCTCATGCGCTCCTCTCCTTCGCTGCCTTCTCGGCGAGCCAGGCATCATGCCCGGCCTTGTACTGGTCGATCAGGTCCGCAGGCAGTGCAGCGATGAACGCGTCGGCGAGCGCCCGGTACGCCGCGAGGAGCGGGCGACGTCGGTCGCGTTCGGCACCGCGTGCTTCGGGCCACTCGACCTCGTCGGCGAGCAGCTGGTCGAGCTCCTCGAGGGTCTTGCCCCTCCAGCAGCCGATCGAGATCCGCCACCCCTCATGCGTCGGGAACAGCGCACCGTCACCGGACTTGCCCGCATTGATGGGCATGACGTGCTCGTGGATGACTCCGCGGAGGTATGCACCGCGGAGGTCTGCACCGCGGAGGTATGCACCGCGGAGGTCTGCACCGCGGAGGTCTGCACCGCGGAGGTCTGCACCGCGGAGGTATGCACCGCGGAGGTCTGCACCGCCGAGGTCTGCACCGCGGAGGTATGCACCGCCGAGGTCTGCACCGCCGAGGTTGGATCCCCACGGCACCCGAGGCACCCGGCCCTCAGCACGAGCGGTCGTGAGCGACCGGATCAGCTCGTCCTTCGTCACTCGGAATCACCGCCCTCGACGATCGACAGCGTCGGCTGCTCGTCATCCTCGATCGGGAGCGGCTCGTTCCCCGTGCGCTTCACGTACGCGCTCGAGAGGAGCTGGCGCGCCGTCTGCGCCTCTGCGCCGGTCAGCGGCTCGACCTGCTTCATACGCACCGTCGCGGTGCGCTGGCCGTCGTTCAGATCTTCGACGAGCGTGTGACCGCTGATCACGACCACTGCGACCACGTCTTCGTGCTGTGCGCTCTTGAAGTGGTCTTC
This sequence comes from Leucobacter sp., assembly GCA_031178565.1. GTDB lineage: Bacteria > Actinomycetota > Actinomycetes > Actinomycetales > Microbacteriaceae > Leucobacter. Next base: position 5,369 of record JAPSIU010000072.1, read on the forward strand.
GAGGGCCTGCAGCCCGTCGAGCTCTTCGTCGGGGCGCTTGGACGTGTACTTGAGAACCATCAGTTCATCCCTTCCGTGGATGTTTCGGGCCACCGGACAGCGGCCACGGCCTGCACCCGCTGCGGGGTGGAGGGATCGATAGGGGAGCCCAGGTGACGGGCCCCCATGCGGGCCAGCCCGAAGGCATCCGCAACGTTGTTGTTCTTGAGTGCCGGATAGTGCGGGAAGTCCGCGCGCGACGCCGCGACAATCTCCCGCTTGTCCGGCCCGCTGCGCGGCTTCCGCACCGGCAGATGACCGGCTACGTACTTCGCCCGCGTCCTGGGGACTGGCTGAGCGACCGTGTGCCCCTCGTCGAGGAGCCAGGTCACGACCTGCCACCAGAGGCCGGCCCGCTCGTGCGGCTTCCCGTACTTCGAGTTCCGCGACGGGGCTTCGACGACCGCGAGCGACCGCGACCGTGGCACATGGGTCTGGATGCCAGCGAGCACGAGCCGGAGCCTGGCGACCACGTCCTCGAGGTCGTCGCCGTCCTGGTTGGACTTCACGAGGCCGAAGTCGACGATCCCGGTGTCGAGGCTGATCGACGAGATCCCGGTCGCAGCGAGCGAGAGGTCGAGGCCGACGACGTGACGGATCTTCACCTCGTCACCGCCCGCCAGAACGCGACCAGTCGGCCCAGGACGCCACGACGACGCAGAGCATGACGAGCAGTCCCGGCACGACCGCGACGGCCTGCCACACCGGCGAGAGCGTCCACAGAAGCCCGGTCGCTGCGGCGAGCGCCGACGTGAGCGTGAGCAGGCACAGGGACGGCCACACGGCGCTGGTCCAGTCCGCGCGCATTCACGACTCACCGCCCTGCTGCTTCGCGACGTGAGCGATCCGACGCTCCTCCTCGCAATCCGGGCACGGGCACGGCAGCGACTGGATGACGCGCATGATCGCCTGCCCCGCGGGAGAATCGACCGGGATCGCCGCGCCACGTGCTCCGCCGAGCGAACTGGCGAGGACCTCGTCCGCGAGACCCGCGACCTCCACCGCCGTCCGCTCGATCTCGCGAGCCGCACGCAGCCTCCGGGTGCCGAGGCCGAGCATCACGCCTCCGGAGAGCGCCAGCAGCGCCCCCGAGACGATCGAGATAATGAGTTCCATGAGGGTTTCCTTCCGGGAAATTGGGTGCACTGAGGGGAGCTCTGGTCAGATCGACCAGAGCGAGAACGCGAGGACGTGTGGTTAGCTCGCGGTTCGCCGACTCGAGCGGTATGCGTCGAGACTCACGGCATGAGCGGGGAGTTGATGCTTGCAGGGCTCATTCGCGGCCCACTTCTTCACGCAGCCGGGACGCATCTTCCACGTGCCACCTTTGCCGCGCTGCTTGCCGTGCAGCTCGCCGGAGCGGAGTGCGCGACGCACCGTCTCGGGATGACAGCCCGCGATGATGGCAGCGGCCGGGACTGCCACAGCTGCGGCACTCACGACGCAACCGCCTCGCGACTGGATTCGCTGGTGAGGGAGGCCACCTGCACGACGTCGAACGCCTCTCCGAGACCGAGTCCGAAGGCTTCGACTACTCCGGCCATGAACGCCGCCGACGGCGTGGCCCCTCGGTCGATCCGACGGAGAGTAACGCGGTCAACGCCGATCATTCGAGCCTGCACTTCCTCAGTTGGGATGTGACGGGACTCGCGGAGGCGCTTCAGTAGCCCCTCCTTGATCCGAATTGTTGCCGCCATGACCGCTCCTTCCGTGATGCATGTTCGCCTTATTGTGATGCAAGTCTGCCACAGAATCGACGAGATGTGTGGAGAAAGTGCCTAAGAACTACATCCATGTAATGCGCATCCGCGTAATTCCGCGGCAGAGTGGCTTGCAAATGATGCAAAGATGCATCATGATTGTCGTGTGAACACAGACGCCACAGACCTACTTCTTGCCGTAACTGGAGAGCGCAGCGTACGTGCGATTGCCCTTCGCTCCGGATTCGACCCGAGCACTCTCACACGGCAAGTGAAAGCTGGGATCAAGGCTGAAACCGTCATCGATGTGGCAAGGGCTTATGGGCTCCCTACTGTCGCCGCCCTGGTGCGCTTTGGGTTTCTGACCGAGGCTGAAGCGAATGAAGCCGCCGGCGATGCTGGACTTTCATCGGCAACAGATGAACAACTCGCACAAGAGATCCTCGATCGGGTTCGCAACCAAAACGCGAGCGATGCCTTGACAGGCCCGATCGGATTTCAGAATGTCAGTGGCGAATCTCAGAATGAGCTTCCTCACATAGGTGAGGTTGACCTCGACGAGCTCCGTCAGCGCGGCGTAGCTCTCGCCGCAGATGAGCGCGACGGTATCGAGGCCGAGCAAGAACAGTCCCAAGAACTGCCGTAGGAGGCATCATGCAACGAGTGATCGAGGAAGCGCAGCGCCAAGGCGTAAGAATGGCGTACGCAGCTCTCCCGCCGCCCCAACGAGCAGCGTTTCTCGCTGATCAAGAGCTGATCCTCGTGAGTGACAGGCTCGACCTGATTCAGGCCGCCGAATCCGGCGCCCACGAACTGGGGCACTGCTACTACGGCGACCGCTGCAGTACCCGTGAGGCGGAGGAGCGCGCATGGATCTATGCCGCGAAGATCCTCATCAAGCTCGAACCGTATATGCGCGCCGAACTCGAGGACCCTCACCCGCTCATGATTGCGCACCGCCTTCGCACGACACGGCGGATGGTCGAGCTGTACCAGCAGCATCACCTGCATGACCAAGCGCTCGCCGCGCCCCGCGACATCTTCGGAGAATTCGACGACGAGGACTACTTCGAAGATGCGATGCCGCATAGCCTCAGGTCCGAGCCGCGATTCCGCTGCGGATTCGTCGCCTGAACTCAACAGGAGATCCCAAGATGACCACCAATCCGAGACCCAATCCTGACATGCGCCGCAGCGTGAAGGCCACGACAACCTACTACATCGCCGTCGCAGCACTCCTCGTAGGCGCAGCAATTGGCGCGGTCGTGGTGACACTATCGACCTCACCACAGTTGGACGATGCGCGCAGCGATAACCAGCGGCTACGAGCGCAGGTCAATGAAGCCGAAGAGAGGGCCGAGGCCGCTGAAGCAGATCGGCGCACCGCCCAGACACTCATCGACGAGCAGTCTGAGGAACTGGATCAACGCGCCACAGGTCTCGACGAGCGCGAGGCGAAGATCGCGACGGCGGAGCAGCAGCAAGCAGCAAATCAGATGACCGGAGGCATGCACACGGTCGGAATGACGGTCCTCGCCGGCACCTACACGACCAACGTCACATCAGGCATGTGCTACTACGCCTGGAAGTCCGGCACAGGCGCGGACGCAGAGATCGTCGATAACAACATCGTCGAATCAGGCCCCGCCACCGTCACCCTCGAAGATGGCCAGATCTTCGAAACCACCGGCTGCGGTACCTGGACCAAGCAGTAGCAGCCAAGCGATCAGCACGGCTCACACCTGGGCCGGGCTGCCGCATACCCGAAAACAGGAAGGACACGATCATGGCATGGGCTGAAACCCTACCCTCCGGCCGCTACCGCGCCGGCTACCGAATCCCAGGAGGTGAGAAGCGGTACCTTGACGGCACCTTCACCCACAAGGCCGAAGCTGAACGTCTCGCAGGCCAAGCAGAAGCCGAGAGCAGGAAGCTCGGCTGGCGCGACCCACGTTCCGCGGAACGCACATGGGGAGAATGGTGCGAAGAATGGATGCGTGGACGCTACGTCGAGAAGAGCACCATGCGCCGCGACGAGTCCCGCATCAACTCACGGATCCGCCCAAAGTGGGGCGACACCCCACTCGTCGACATCACCCGGCACGAGGTGAAAGCATGGGCCGTCGAACTCAAGAACGACGGCCTCGCCCCGCAGAGCGTGAAGCGCGCGATCGCTCTCTTCGCGACCTCGCTCAGTGCCGCAGTTGACGCCGAGGTGCTCGCTGCGAACCCCGCCGCGCGGTTGAAGCTCAACATTCCGGTGAACCTCAACGAGCGGGTGCTCTCGAGGAAGGAGCAGCGCAAGCTCTTCGCTGCACTCGAAACGGATCAGGATCGCGCGCTCGTCGCAGTCCTCCTCGGCACCGGTGCCCGCTGGGGTGAAGCAGTCGCCCTCGCCGCCGGACACTTCAAGATCAAGCGGGGCACCGTGCGGTTCCGGCGAGCCTGGGACGCGCAGAACGGCGAGCGCATCGAGTACACGAAGGGGAAGAAGCGCCGTTCCGTGCCGCTCGCGCCGTGGCTCATCGAGATTATCAAGCCGGTCTTGCGATCGGCGCCGGAGGGATATCTCTTCGCCACCGATGCGGGGACGCCGGTCGATTACTCGAACTGGCACAAGCGGAGCTGGACGCCTGCTCTCCTGTCCGCTGGGATCGGAGAGAACACCGATGGCAAGGCGACGATTCATACCCTTCGCCATACCTACGCGACGGAGCAGCTCGACGCGGGCCTCTCGATCTCGGAGATAGCGGACCTCCTGGGGCACGCCTCGATGAGTACGACAGAGCGGTATGCACACCGCCGTTCAAAGGTCCGGGCCGAGGCTGCGACAGCGGTGAGCGATCCTCGCAGCAAGCCGAAGAAGCAGGCCAAGCCGAGGCGCGCAGAGGCGCTCCCCGGTAATGTGATCGCGTTCCCCACGGCGGGCTAGAAACGCGCCCGCCCCACGCCTGCCCCACGCTGACCCACGGTAATTTTCGCGCACAGGGTCAAGGCGAGGATTCGGGAAACAAAAAACGGGGCTGACCAGATATTTCTATCGATCAACCCCGCCGTGTCACAGTGCCCCCGGAGGGATTCGAACCCCCGACCTACGGTACCGGAAACCGGCGCTCTATCCCCTGAGCTACGGAGGCGAGCAAAGCGACTCGACCAGCCTAGCGCACTTCAGGCACCGTCCTGTCACTCCGGTCTCATGCGAGCCGTGGTCACCGGAGCGCGAGCGGCCGCGCGCCTCCCGAGCGGACGAACGGGGGAGCGCCGCCGAGTAGACTTGACCCTCGTGACGCCACAAGAACTCGCTACTGCACTCGCCCGGATCCTGAACGACCTCATCGCCGCCCGCGGCGACGATTCCGCGGGAGTCGTCGCATCGGAGCAGGATACCCAGGTGGAGCGGCCGAAGAACCGCGAGCACGGCGACTGGGCCTCCAACGCCGCGATGAAGTTCGCGAAGCGGCTCGGCGTGAACCCGCGCGAGCTCGCGACCGAGATCGCGGCCCGGGTCGGCGA
>JAPSIU010000397.1 GCA_031178565.1 Leucobacter sp.
CGGGGACGAGCTCGTCGACCCGTCGGCGCAGGCGATCCATGACGCGCGCGTCCGCGAGCTCGTCGCGGAGCTCGCGCTCGGCCGGGTCGACCGTGCCGTCGACGGCACCTGAGACGATCTGGCGCTGCAGGGCGGCCGTCTTCGTCCAGGCGTCGTCGACCAGGTCGCGGTCGGTCTCCTCGCCGGCGAGCACGGCGAGGAAGTTGTCCATCCGCTCGCGCTGCCAGCCCGGCTGGAGGGAGGCGAACCACTCGGGGTCGGTGTCCCGGTTGTCGCGCACGTCGACCGTCGAGGGCGTGCGCTGGAAGACCGTCAGATGCGCTGCGTCGCGTGCGAGATGGGGGATGATCTGCAGCCCGGTCGCGCCCGTGCCCACGACGCCGACGCGCTTGTCGGCGAGCCGCTCGAGCCCGCCGTCGGCGGAGCCGCCCGTGTATGCGTAGTCCCAGCGGCTCGTGTGGAAGGTGTGTCCCTCGAAGTCGGCGATGCCCTCGATCGCGGGGAGCTTCGGCTGGGTGAGCGTCCCGGAGGAGACGGCGACGTGCGTGGCCGTGAAGCGGTCGCCGCGGTCGGTCTCGACGATCCAGCGGTCCTCGTGCCACGTGAGCGAGGTGGCGCGCGTGTGCAGGAGCGCGTCGCGGTAGAGCCCGTAGTGCTCCGCGATCCGGACCGCGTGCTGCCGGATCTCCTCGCCGGGGGCGTACCGCTTCGACGGCATCACGCCGAGCTCCTCGAGCAGCGGCATGTAGACGTACGACTCGATGTCGCAGTGGATGCCGGGATAGCGGTTCCAGTACCAGGTGCCGCCGACGTCGCCGGCCTCGTCCATGATGCGCAGGGAGTCGACCCCCGCCTCGCGCAGGCGCGCGGCGAGCAGCAGGCCGCCGAATCCCGCGCCGATGACGAGCGCCTCGACGTGGTCGTGCCGCTCGGGACGCGGTGAGGGATCCGTGTAGGGGTCCTTCGCGTAGTACCCGAACTCGCCGCGCGCTCCGCGGTACTGCTGCAGCCCGTCCGGGCGCAGCCTGCGAGCGCGCTCATGGGCGTACTTCTCGCGCAGCGCGTCGAGGTCGATCGTGTCGTGCATGTTCACCGCAGTCTCCTGTCGCTTATTTCAACGCTGTTGTAGTCAACACTGTAGTAGTCGCCCGCCGTAGAGTCGAGCGTGTCGTCCCCGTTCCGATGAGATCCATGGGAGATCCCGATGACCCTCGATCCCGAAGCGACCGCGCGCGTGGCGCGTCGCAGGGGATCCGCCCGCGCGGCGATCCTCGAGTCGGCCACGCGGCTCTTCGCGCAGCGAGGCTTCGCGAACGCCACGGTGCGCGACATCGCGACCGCCGCGGGCGCCGACCCCGCGCTCGTGAAGTACCACTTCGGCTCGAAGGAGGCGCTGTTCCTCGAGGTGTCGCAGGAGCATGACGAGTGGCGCGAGATGCTCTCGGGCCCCCTCGAGGCGCTCGGCGAGACGGTCGTCGAGGCGCTGCTCGACGCGGACGAAGCGGGCCGCGGCAGATCGGTCTTCGCCGCCCTCGTGCGAGCCTCCGACAGCGTCAGCGTGCGGCAGCGGCTCTCGCGCGGCATGGAGGAGCAATTCGTGCGCCCGCTCGCGGCGAGGCTGGAGGGCCCCGACGCTGAGCTGCGGGCCCGCCTCTTCGCGGCGCAGGTGCACGGGCTCATGACCGTGCTGTGGGTGATGGGCGACCGCGCGCTGCAGGAGGCCGATCGCAGCTCGGTCGTCGCGAGGTACGCAGCGGCGCTCGACGCGACCCTGCGAGCCTCCCGCTGACCTGCCCCGCCGCTCCCTCACCGGGCGCAGTCTCCGCCCGGCAGCCCGTCCCGCCTGATCTGCCGGTGGATGCGCTCCATGTCGCGATCGAGCGCGGCGGCGGTCTCGGCGGAGCTCAGGAGCTCCGACCGGAGGTCCTCGGGCACGTGGCCCGCGAACTTGTACTGGATCTTGTGGTCGAGGCTCGCCCAGAAGTCCATGGCGATCGTGCGGAACTGCACCTCGACGGGCACCTGCATCGTCCCGGAGGACAGGAAGACGGGCACGGCGACGATCGCGTGGAGGCTGCGGTAGCCGTTCGGCTTCGGTGACGCGATGTAGTCCTTCACCGCGCGCACCTCGATGTCGTCCTGTGCGGTCAGGAGCTCGAACATCCGATAGGCGTCGCTCACGAAGGCGCACGTCACGCGCACCCCCGCGATGTCCGTGATGTGCGTGCGGATGTCCTCCAGGCCTCCCCGGATGCCCTTCCGCTCGAGCTTCTCCACCAGCGCCTCGACGCTCTTGAGGCGGCTGGAGACGTGCTCGATCGGGTTGTGGTCGTGCATCATCTCGAACTCGTCCCGCAGGATGCCGATCTTCGTCTCGACCTCGCGCATGCCGAAGCGGTAGGGCAGCAAGAAGCCCTTCGCCTCCTCCCGCTCGAACGGCGTCGAGGCGAGGAGCGGCGACGGTGCCGTCGGCGCCCGACGCGCACGGGGAGCGCGTCGCTCCGCGCCCGCGGCAGGCTTCGAGCGCGGTCGTGCGGGCATGGTGCCGTCCCCTCTCCAGCTCGCTCGCGCGTCGCGCCTCAACCCGGCTCCCCTGAGCGAGCGCGAGCGCGGTCGCCCTCCCGGATCGAGAGCGCTGCCGCGGATGGACGACGGCGGTGCGAGCATCCGCG
>JAPSIU010000073.1 GCA_031178565.1 Leucobacter sp.
GTGCGTCCGCCGACCATGAGCAGCGCCGAACCGACCACGACGACCGCCACCACGAGCAGCACGGCCGCCGAAGCTGCGGCGGCGGGGAAGTCATAGCGTGCATTGATCTGCTGCGAGATGTAGGTGGCGACGAATGCCGTGCGCGGCCCTCCGAGGAGAATCGGGGTTACATAGAAACCGATCGAGAGCACGAACACGAGTGCCATGGAAGCGAGCAGGCCATTCCGCGCCATCGGGACCGCCACGGTCCAGAACGCCGTGAGACGAGTAGCCCCCATTGACTCCGCGGCAGTCAGCAGCCCGGACTTTATGTGCCCGATGGCCGCGTAGGTGGAGAGGATCCCGTAGGGCAACAGCGAGTAACCGATGCCGATGACGACTGCGGCGTCCGTGTAGAGCAACGCAACGGAGCCGCCCATCGCCTCGAGCACGGCGTTGATGGGGCCATTCGAGGAGAGCAGGATATAGATCGCGTAGTTCTTGACGACCACGCCGAGGAACATCGGCACGAGCGTGACCACCCACAGCAGCGTGCGCAACCAGTGGCGCCTGGTGATGTGGAGCGTCCACGCGACCGCGAAGGCCCCGATCCCAACTAGCACCGTGACAATAAGGCTGTCCGCGATCGTGGTGGTGAGCGCGCGCAGGCTCGCCGGGTCGCGGAAAACGTCGAGGTAGCGCTCGAGGGGTGCCGCGCCCGACGAGGCCTCGATGAAGACGAGGATCAGCGGGTACAGCACCAGCATCGCCAACATGGCGATCATCGGCAGTGCGAGCAGCAGTCCCTGCCACCAGCTCGCGCGGATACTCCAGGCGCGCTTCCTTCGCAGCGCGGCAGAATCCCGCGCCCTGTGCACCGGTATGGCAGTCATACGCTCATTCCCCTCTCCCACGAGTGGGACGGGTGGCAACCGGTGCATCCCCGGGCGCCACCCGCCCGGTTCAGCTGCCGCCGATGACGGACAGGAAGGCGTCGTCCATCGCCTGCTTGTTGTCAGCGATCCAGGTCATATCCTGGATCGCGAGCTTCTCGAAGTTATCGGGATAGGTCGCGAGGCGCACCGCGACGTCCTCGGGGAGGAACTCGTAGATCTCAGGGTGCGGCGCGGCGTAGAACATCATCTCCGACCACTTGGCCTGCGCCTCGGGGTTCGTGCGCATCCACTCGATGAACTCGAGCGCCGCATCGCTGTTGGGCGCGTCCTTGACGATGCTCATGCTTCCCGTCACGTACAGCCCATCCCAGAAGATATCAAGGTCGACGCCCTCGTCGAGCACCTGATAGGCCCGTCCGCTGTACATCATGCCCATATCGGCCTCGCCCTGGAGGAGCGCCTGGTTCTGCTGGTCGCCCGAGGTCCACCAGACGCTCACGTCATCGGCGATCGACGCAAGCCTGTCCTTCAGTGCCGCGACATCTGTGTCGCCGTACAGATCCTTCGGATCAGCTCCCTCACTCAACGCCACCGACGCCACCAGCTGATGGAAGAACGCCGGATCCCCGGGCAACATCCGCTTACCGGGGAAGGCCTCGGGATCGAAGAGCTCCTCCACCGTCGTCGGGCACTTCTCGACCGTCTCCCGGTTACATACGAGCACGAGCCCGTAGCCGGAGTTGTCATGGCCGAACTCGGTCACCGCCGCTTCGCCGTAAGTGTCGACGAGGTCCGCCTGCAGATCCTCGGGCCAGTGCTCAAGCAGTCCCTCCTCGTCCAGGATCATGGCGTCTGGCCAGGTTGCGCTGTCGAGCAGATCCCACTCAATAGCTCCTGCCTTGGCCTGTGCCTGCACCGTCGCGACATGATTACCTGTATCCAACACCTCCACCTTGATTCCGGTCTCCTCGAAGAATGGTTCGGCGAACGCCGAGCGGGTCGCCTCCGAGAAAGCCCCTCCCCAACTGGCGATCACGAGCCGGTCGTCTCCGGATCCCGCGGTATCGCCGGATTCCGCCGAACAGGCTGCCGTCGTGGCAAGCAACCCGAGGGTGACGGCCGTGGTTGCTAGCACACGGCCCATTGTTCTCTGCATGATGTTCTCTTTTCTCACTCGTGGTCGTCGGCCTGCTCTTGCAGGCGGACGGCTCGGATCAGCGGAAGGTGACGTACACCTTCGAGAGAGGCTCGGTGATCTCCCAGAACCCGTTCCACTCGGGCTCGAAGACAGCCAGATCGCCTGGGCCGAGCGCGATACCCTCCTCGCCGTCCCGCGTGACCGTCATACGCCCGCCCAGAATGTAGATGATCTCGCCGTCGAGCCCGAACTCCCACCGGGACCTGCCCGTATCCGACTCCCAAGTGCCGGCGGTGTGCCGGCCGTCTGGGGAGGTGAAGGCGTTGAAGTACCGCGTGATGATCTCGCTTCCCAGCGGATCCGCGAGCGGCAGGGCAAGCGGAGCGACCTCCTTCTCTTCGTCACTCAACCCGGTAACGTCGCAAACAATCGCCATCGATGACCTCCCTGTCATGCTCAATATCCAATAGTTAGATATTGGTTTTTCAATATATCGATATTGGTTGCGGGGCACAAGAGGCCACCGAACTCGCCCCTCCGGGATACTCGGGCGGCGATCTCAGCAGCCCCGCCGCGGATCGGTCGCGGCCGGCGCCGAGATCTATCTCAGTCCGTCCACGGGACGGAACAGCAGACGCGCCAGCATCAGTGCCCGCTGTTCGAGCAGCCTCGGATCTTCGCTGACGAGGTTCGTCGCGATCTCGAACTCATATCCTTCGAAGAAGGCGAGAAACACCGCGACAACATCATCGGTGGTGCCGGACGGATCGAGCGAGCCCTCGGCGGTACCCTGTTCCACGGCTTCGCGCACATGCTGATCCCACGCCGAGTAGACCCTGGCCATTTCGGACTGCAGGCGGTGCCGCTTCGTGACGAGCCCCGTGAGCTCGAGCCACATCCTGGTCTGGCCCGGGAGGTTCGGCACGTGGCAGAGGAGTTCGACCATCCCGCGGATGCGTGACCAGGGCCGTCGCTCTGATCTCGCGAGCTCCTTGAAGCGGATCACGAGTTCGTTGCTGGCATAGAGCAGAGCATCGTCGAGCAGCTGCTGTCGAGTGCCGTAGTAATGCTGGATCAACCCGACGGAGACGCCAGCTATCGCACCGACATCCGCCAAGCGCGTGCCCGCGTAACCCTTTTGCGAGATGCACTCGAGGGCAGCGAAGAGAATCCGCGCTTTCTTGTCGTTCGCCATGAAGATCTTTCGCTCCTCACTGGCCAGACGGGAGAGCGCACGGTTGACTCTCCGTCCGGCCACGTACATAGTGGATAGATAATATCTTAGTATTGGAATGGTGGCATGAGTAACGTAATCTCCTTTATCAACGCTCGCGTTTACAGCATGGACCCCCACCTTCCCCGGCTCACCGGGTTCCAGATGGTCGATGGCGTGTTCGCCGGCGTCGCCCACGAAGGCAGGGAGTCGGGGACCATCGCCATATCCCCCGACGAAGTGATCGACTTGGAAGGCGCTGTGGTCGTCCCCGGTCTCATCGACGCCCACACACATCTGGAGGCATCCGCCCTTGCCGATCATCATTGGGTCGACGTGCGCGATCGCGGCCTGGACGATCTGCTCGTCGCCCTCGCCGACGCCATGGAGACGCGAACCAGCCGGTGGATCGTGCTGCAGGCGTCGCCCCGTCAGCCCTTTCCCACCCAGCAGCAGCTGGACGCGATCACGGGCAGCAGACCGACGGCGATCCGGGTCAGCATGCACCGCCAGCTCGTGAACACGCCGGGCCTCATCGAGGCGGGCCTGACCGGGGATCGTCCACTACCCGCCGGGGTGCGTCTCGAACGCGACGCATGCGGCATTCCCACGGGATATCTCGAAGAGGGGTACCACCATCTTCCGATCGAAAGCGCGGGTTCGGATGTGATAGCGAGCTGCATCGAAGCCGAAATCGCCGAGCGGTTCCTTCCGTTCGGGGTAACCAGCATCTACGAGGTGCCCTATAGTTCCGACGGCATGCGCGCCTTCCAGCATCTCCATCGATCGGGCCGTCTGAAGCCGAGGGTCTCCCTCAACCCCACCGTGAACCCCGGCCCCCAAGCGCTGCTGGACGGCATCGAGACCTGGGCTCGCCTGGGTCTCCTCAGCGGCTTCGGCGACGAGAAGCTCTGGCTGGGAGCCGCGAAGTACTTCCTCGACGGCGATGGGACGGCAGGCCACGACATCAGCCGGGACCCGTCGCATCCGCGCGAGTGGGGCGCGCCCACGCATCTCTTCGGTGAGTTGGTCGATTCGCTGACCATCGCGTTCGCGAATGGCATCCAGCCCTGGATCCACGCGCTCGGCCCGCACGCGCAGTACACCGCGCTCGACGCCATCGAAGAGGCAGGCAAGCGGGTACCCGCGGGAGACCACCGACCCCGCATCGAACACATCCTGAATCATTGGAGCGACGATGATCTCATCTCGCGTGTGCAGGATCTTGGAGTCATCCCGGTGCTAACGGCCGCCTTCATGGGCTTCCACAGCGACGATTTCGTCCACTCGTTCAAGCCCGAGGGCGCCTTCCCGTACCGGACGCTGCTGTCGCGTGGGATGAAGCCCCCTGGCAACTCCGATACGGCGGGTACCCAGCCGTTCGCAACGAATCCGTGGCACGGGATCGCAAACATGGTGCGACGCCTCGACAAGCACGGCGACCCGCTCAACTCGTCAGAACGGATCGGCGTCGAGGACGGCATCCGCACCTACACCGAGTTCGCCGCTTACGCCGGTTTCAAAGAGCGCTCGCTCGGCTCGATCTCTCCGGGCAAGCTAGCCGACTTCGCCGTGCTCGATCGAGACCCGCTCAGCACCCCCGACCATGAGATCGAGGACATCCGCTCCACGGCCACCTTCGTTGGCGGCGAGCGGGTCTGGAGCGCCTGAAACCCGGCGCGACCACCCAGGTCATCAGCGACAGCAACGCGAATCGAATGGGTGAAGCCGCCGCGAATGAACTCACTGCGGGTGGTGCGTCTCGCCGTTCTCGAGCATGGTCAGGATCCGCGCGAGGCGGTTGCCCCGGGTCGTGGCATTCGACGCGGTCATCAGTCGATGCAGGATCGCGTAGCGGTTGGCGCCGTTCAGCGAGGCGAACGCCGCGGCAGCGGTCTCCGATGCGGCGAACGCGGCGGCGAGATCCTCGGGCACCTCTGCCTTCGCCGCCCCCACGTAGGCTCGGTCCCAGCGTCCGTCGGCCTTCGCCCGGTCGATCTCCGTCTGTCCGCGCTCGCGCATCCTCCCCTGCTCGATCAGGCCTGCGACCAGACCGATGTTGCGCTCCGACCACATCGACGCACGACGGCGCGGGGTGAACCGCTGCCGGAACGTGGCCGCGTCGATACTGCCCTTCTGCCCGTCGATCCAACCGCTGCACAGCGCCTCCTCGAGTGCCTGCGCGTACGTCAGCGTCGTGGGTTCCGTCGTGCCCTTCTTCGCGAGCACCAGCCAGACCCCGTCCGACACGTCCTCGTTCTCCTCCAGCCATGCGCGCCAGGCGGCGACATCGTCGACGATGAGCAGCGGGGGCATCGGGGAGGTCATGGGTCCATCGTATGATCCGTTCGAGGTGGTGCAATTGGTTCCGGTTCGTCCGAGTTGGATCCAGGACCGTTCACGCTGATCAGCCAGGCAGATTGATCACGCTGATCAGCCAGGCCGACTCCACTCGGTACATCGCTCACAAACCAATTTTTCGACGCCGGCGCCGGAGTTGTTCACAGATGCGCGGTCCCCGCCGGGATAGCGCACGGAGTATGTCTACCGTGGCCGCATGACACTTCCTCAGAGACCTCCCGCCCCGGGCGCATCCATGATCCGATATCTGGTGCGCGACCGACACGACCCCCGGCTCGAGCGCACGATCGAGATCTCGTCCGCAGCACCGACCGGCACCCTCGGGCTCGCTTTCGACATCGCGGTGGGGCGTGGCTCGGCGACCGCCGACGAACGCATCCACGAGCCGGACTTCGCGCTCAACCCGGATCACCGGGACCAATCGGTGGAGACCACCTGGATCGGGAGTCGAGCGGCACGGAACGGAGAACCGGTAGTCCAAGTCCTCAGCGACGACGACGACCGAGCTGCGCCGGCGTCAGCGCACTGGCAGCACCGCACCGCGCCCTTTCGGCCCGCCCACGTGCAGAGTGAACTCGAGTTGCAGTTCGGCTACGTCGCGCCCTCGTACGGTTTCGGTGACACCATCGCCCGTGACATGGGGCTCTCCCCGGCTGCTCCGCTGCTCGGATTGATGCGGGCGCTCGCCCCGCAACGTCGTCTCGCACTGCGCGCGCACCTCGAGGACTCCGGAATGCTCGAGAAGCCGAAACTGACAACGGCCGAGGTGGAGGATCTGCTGATGGGTTTCCGCTGGTGCATCGAACGGCTGGGCGACGCGGGGGCGCCCCAGGGCCCCGACGGTTGGGTATCGGAGGACCTCGTCCGCGAATCCGAGCGGGCACTCGAATGGCCCCGCACTTCGTCGCTCTCGAGCCCGATGTCCCCCGGTGAGGCTCTGTGGAGCCTCATGCGCTCGATCCGCCTCGCGCGAAGACTCAAGGGCAGGATCGTGGCGACCGGCTCCGGCCGTCGGGCCCTGAGCCGACCCGAGCGATTCTTGCGGGAGGTGCCTCACGATTTCTCCTCCCGCGACTGGCGGAGCAGGTGGGGTACCCACGAACATCTCGTCCTCCTCGCGGTCGCGGACGGAACGGCGAGCGACGAGCGGTCGGCGGTCGATACCGTGTTCGCCGGCATCCGAGAACTCGAACTGCAACGGGATCCCTACGGGTATGAGTACTACGATTACGGCCCCAGTCTCGATGAGAACGGGGCGAGGCAGGCGTCAGAGACGGCAGTCGCACTGGTTCTCGGCCATCTCGCTCCCCTGGGCGGGCGAGGCGGATACGGATGCTTCACCCCGGCGATCCGTCGGTTCTCCCAGCTCATCCTGCTCGAAGGCTGACCGGTGCGAGGCAGCGAAGCTGGGCTGAAGCAGCCCGAACCCCGCTCACAGGGCGAGCTCCCGTCCAACCTATCCACAGAATGCCCGATTCCGTCCTACGCAGGTTCTGCATCCCGTACAGTCGATATCGATACCCGCAGCTGTTGCGTGAGAGGATCGGAGGCGCACGGATGTCGATCGAAGCACTCACCGTCATCCTGACCGCGCTTGGGCTGCTCATCACTCTCGGCGGCGGCGCAGCCGTGGGCTTGGCCTGGGTCGTGCGACGGATCGACGCGGTGGAGACGAGACTTGCCGACCGGATTGACGGGGTACACAGCGAGGTGACCGAGGTCAAGATCGCCGTCGCTCGGCTCGAAGGACGTTCTCAACCACCGCTCATCGTCACGCGCTGAACGACTGGCACATGTGCTCTTGACGAAGACGCAGGATCGCGGGAAACGTGCGATGCCGCGGAGCCCGACGTCCGTCGGTTGCCTCGTACAGCTCTTCGCGAGCACCGATCCGACTCGTCCAACGTGGGACCAGCACGAGGTCAGGTCGTCGCAACTCGCTCATGTGCGGAGTCGGCGGAAGCACGAACTCCGTTCGGTTTCCCGGACTCCTCTGAGCCCAACCACCGCTCGATCTCCGCGACCGCCTCGCGGCCGGCCCGGTTCGCGCCGACCGTGGACTGGGACGGTCCGAAGCCGACGAGGTGGATCCGGGGATCCGCCGCGACCCGCGTGCCGCGCACCTCGATGCCGCCCCGCTCGTTGCGCAGGTTCAGCGGGGCGAGGTGGTCGAGCGCGGGACGGAAGCCCGTGGCCCAGAGGATCGTGTCGACCGACGTGAACGACCCGTCCGCCTCGCGCACGCCGCGCGGCTCGATGGCGGTGAACATCGGCCGGCGTACGAGCGCACCCCGATCCCGAGCCGCGCGGGCGTACGGGGTCCACCCGAGCCCGGTGTACGAGACGATGCTGCGCGACGGGTTGCCGGCCTCGACGTCGGCGGTCACCCGCGCGATCGTCTCGCGCCCCTCGACCTCGGGCGTGAAGCCGCCGTCGAGGAAGACGGGCTCGCGGCGCGTGTACCAGACGACCGTCGCGACGCGCGAGATCTCCTCGAGCAGCTGCACCGCGCTGATCCCGCCCCCGACGACCGCGACCCGCTGTCCGGCGAACTCGTCGAGCGAGACATAGTCCCTCGTGTGGAGCTGGCGCCCCGCGAAGCGCTCGGCACCCGGGTAGCGCGGGAGGAGCGGGTTCGTCCAGGTGCCGGTCGCGTTGATGACCGCGCGGGCTCTCCACATCCCTGCGCTGGATTCGACGAGGAGGTCGCCGGGGGCACCCGTCGCGTCGGCTCCGGATCCCGGCTCGGTTCCGGATCCCGGTTCGGCTCCGGATCCCAGTTCCGCGTCGCGGACCGCCGAGACCGTGACGGGGAGCAGGATCGGCAGGCGGCGCTCCCCTTCGTAGGCGGTGAAGTACGCGGGCACGGCGTCGCGGCTCGGGGTCGCCGGATCCACCGCGGGCTGGCGGACGCCCGGCAGGTCGAAGATGTGGTTGACGGTCGCCATCGTGTGCGAGGCCCAGGGGTGCTGCCAGGCTCCCCCGGGCCGGGTCTCGGCGTCGAGGATCACGAAGGATCGGCGCGGGTCGGCCTGTCCGGCCCCGCCGTCGCCACCATCGCCGCCGCCCAGCGCACTCGCGAAACCGTGCCGCTGCAAGTGGTACCCGGCCGAGAGCCCCGCCTGCCCGGCACCGAGCACGACGACGGTCGCATGCCGAGCCTCCGTTCTCATGGAACGATGATCAGCTTGCCGCGCGTCCGCCCGGTCATGCTCGCCCGGAACGCGTCCGCGACGCGCTCGAGCGGGAAGGTCTCAGCGACCTCGACGGTCAACCGCCCGCGCTCGGCGAGTTCGGCGAGGCGGGACGTCTCGGCGCCGTCGGGGCGCACCCAGATGTAACGCCCTCGGCGGTCGCCCAGCTCGGGGTCGGCCACCGCAGCATCCGCGACCGACGCGTGAGCGCCGCCGTCGCGGAGCACCGCGAGTGTGGTCTCGAGCTGGCCGCCCACGAAGTCGGCGACGGCATCCACGGGGCCGCCTGCGAGGTCACGGACGCGATCCGCCAGGCCGTCGCCGTACGTGACCGGTTCAGCGCCGAGGCCGCGGAGGAACTCGTGGTTGCGCTCCGAGGCCGTGCCGATGACGCGGGCGCCGCGATCCTTCGCGATCTGCACCGCGAGGCTGCCGACGCCGCCGGCCGCGGCGTGGATGAGCACGGTCTTGCCGTCGAGGTCGCCGAGCGCGTCGAGGGTGCGCAGCGCGGTGCCGCCGGCAAGCGGGAGGCCGGCGGCCTGCTCCCAGGTGAGGGCGGCGGGCTTGCGGGCGATCGCGTGGGCAGGGACGGCGATCCGCTCGGCGAAGGTGCCGTCCTTCGCGATGTCCTTGCGGGCGTAGGCGAGCACCTCGTCACCGACCTCGAACTCGGGGACGTCGAAGCCGAGGCCCACGACGACACCCGCGACATCCCAGCCCGGGATCACGGGGAAGCTCGCGTCGATCATGCCGTCGAGGTAACCGGCCATGAGCTTCCAATCGACCGGATTCACCGCGGCGGCCTTCACCTCGACGAGCACCGATCCCGCCATCACCTTCGGCTCGGCGACCTCGCGGATCTCGACATCGGCGGGATCCTTCGTGTACTGGTCGTAGACGGCAGCTCGCATGGTGATGCTCCTCAGGTGTCGATGGCCCTGTGTCGGCGGTACTGTTCCGGAACGTGCGACGCCCCGGGAGTATTCCGGGATCCGCCCTACAGGATCTGCCGCAGGTTCGTCTTGGCGAGATCCACGATCTCGTCGCCGCGGCCCGAGAGCACGGTGCGCAGCGCGTAGAGCATGAAGCCCTTCATCTGCGCGGCGGAGATCGATGGCGGCATGGAGAGCTCCTGACGGTCCGTCACGACCTCGATCAGCGCGGGGCCCGGGTGCGCGAACGCCTGGCGCAGCGCGGGCTCCAGCCCGTCGGATTCGGTGACGCGCACGCCGTGGATCCCGACCGCGCGAGCGACGGCCGAGAGATCCGGGTTCTTCAGCTCCGTGCCGTAGTTCACGAAGCCCGCGGCCTTCATCTCGAGCTCCACGAAGTTCAGGGACGAGTTGTTGAAGACGACGATCTTCACGGGGAGCGGCGCGTTCTGATCCAGCGTCAGGAGCTCCCCCAGCAGCATCGCGAGCCCGCCGTCGCCGGCGAGCGCGACCACGTGCCGGTCGCGATGCGCGGCCTGCACGCCGATCGCCTGCGAGACCGCGTTGGCCATGGAGCCGTGGCTGAAGGAGCCGATGAGTCGGCGTCGGCCGTTCATGGTGAGGTAGCGGGCGGCCCACACGACGGGCGATCCCACGTCGGGGATGAACACGGCGTCGTCGCTCGCGAGCTCGTCGACGAGGCGCGCGACGTACTGCGGGTGGATGGGCTTGCCCGTGCCCGCCGGGGTGGCGAGTTCGTCGAGGCGCTTGCGGGTCTTGCGGTAGTGGTCGACGGAGCCGTCAAGGTGGGCTCGGCTGCGACGCTCCTTCAGGAGCGGGAGCAGCGCGGCGGGGGAGACCGCCGCCGCGCTGCT
>JAPSIU010000398.1 GCA_031178565.1 Leucobacter sp.
GAGATCGTCAGCCGGGGCGGTGGGTACGAAAGAGGGCGGATGCCGAAGCATCCGCCCTCTCGCGTGATCTCGTGGCGTGCGCGCTCAGTCGCTGCCGCTGGCGGCGAGGTCAGGCGTGGACGAGATGCCGCCGCCGGTGTTCACGCCGACCGCGACCTTCTCGCCGCGGGGACCGTGCACGAAGTCGAACTTGCCGTCGATGACGTCGACCTTCACGTGGTCGCCGGTGTGGAGCTGGCCGTGCAGGATGCGCTCCGAGAGCTGGTCCTCGATCTCGCGCTGCATGGCGCGGCGCAGCGGGCGGGCGCCCAGCGCAGGGTCGAAGCCGATGTCGATGAGCTTGTCCTTGGCGGCATCCGTCAGCTCCACCGTCATATCGCGGTCGAGCAGGCGCTCGCTGAGCTGCTTGGTGAACAGGCCGACGATCTGGCGCAGTTCGTCCTTGTTCAGCTGCGGGAAGACGATGATGTCGTCGACGCGGTTGAGGAACTCGGGCTTAAAGTGGCGCTTGAGCTCTTCGTCGACCTTGCCCTTCATCCGCTCGTAGGTGGTCTGCGCGTTGCCCTCGATCTGGAAGCCGACCGGACCACCGGCGATCGCCGACGAACCGAGGTTGGTCGTCATGATGATCACGGTGTTCTTGAAGTCGACGATGCGCCCCTGACCATCGGTCAGGCGCCCCTCTTCGAGGATCTGCAGCAGCGAGTTGAAGATGTCTGGGTGAGCCTTCTCGATCTCGTCGAACAGCACGACCGAGAACGGCTTGCGGCGCACCTTCTCGGTGAGCTGGCCGCCCTCCTCGAAGCCGACGAACCCGGGAGGGGCACCGAACAGCCGCGAGACGGTGTGCTTCTCGCCGAACTCCGACATGTCGAGGGAGATCAGCGCACCCTCGTCGTCGAAGAGGAACTCGGCGAGCGCCTTCGCGAGCTCGGTCTTTCCGACGCCGGTCGGGCCGGCGAAGATGAAGGAGCCCGAGGGGCGCTTCGGGTCCTTGAGGCCGGCACGCTGGCGGCGGATCGTGCGCGACAGAGCGGCGATCGCCTCCTCCTGGCCCACGACGCGCTGGTGCAGCGCGCGCTCCATGAAGACGAGCCGGCTGGACTCCTCTTCGGTGAGCTTGAACACCGGGATGCCGGTGGCCTGAGCGAGCACCTCGGCGATCAGGCCCTCGTCGACGACGGCCGAGGTGGCCACGTCACCCGAGCGCCACTGCTTCTCCAGGCGCAGCCGCTCGCCGAGCAGCTCCTTCTCCTGGTCGCGCAGGGCGGCGGCCTTCTCGAAGTCCTGCTCCTCGGAGGCGGCTTCCTTATCCTCGCGAACCTTCGCGATCTTCTCGTCGAACTCGCGCAGGGCGGGCGGCGACGAGAGGATGCTCAGGCGCAGGCGGGCGCCGGCCTCATCGATCAGGTCGATGGCCTTGTCGGGCAGGAAGCGGTCGCTGACGTAGCGGTCAGCGAGGTTCGCCGCTGCGACGATGGCACCGTCAGTGATCTGCACCTTGTGGTGCGCCTCGTAGCGGTCGCGCAGGCCCTTCAGGATGTTGATGGCGTGCGGCAGGGTCGGCTCGTTGACCTGCACGGGCTGGAAACGGCGCTCGAGAGCGGCATCCTTCTCGAAGTACTTGCGGTACTCGTCGAGGGTGGTCGCCCCGATCGTCTGGAGCTCACCACGGGCGAGGAGGGGCTTCAGGATGCTGGCGGCGTCGATCGCGCCCTCGGCGGCGCCCGCACCGACGAGGGTGTGGATCTCGTCGATGAAGACGATGATGTCACCGCGAGTGCGGATCTCCTTCGTGACCTTCTTCAGGCGCTCCTCGAAGTCACCGCGGTAGCGGGATCCGGCGATGAGCGAACCGAGGTCGAGGGAGTAGAGCTGCTTGTCCTTCAGCGTCTCGGGCACGTCGCCCTTGACGATGGCCTGGGCGAGGCCCTCGACGACGGCGGTCTTGCCGACGCCCGGCTCACCGATCAGGACGGGGTTGTTCTTGGAGCGGCGCGAGAGGATCTGCATGACCCGCTCGGCCTCCTTCTCGCGGCCGATCACCGGGTCGAGCTTGCCGTCGCGGGCAGCCTGAGTGAGGTTGCGACCGAACTGATCGAGCACCTGCGAACCGCCCTGGGCGGCCGCGGGGCCCTCGTTGGTCTGCGCGCCGACCGACGCGGTCTCGCGGCCGGGAGCACCGGAGAGCAGCTGGATGACCTGCTGGCGCACCTTGTTCAGGTCGGCGCCGAGCTTGACGAGCACCTGCGCGGCAACGCCCTCGCCCTCGCGGATCAGGCCGAGCAGGATGTGCTCGGTGCCAATGTAGTTGTGGCCGAGCTGCAGCGCCTCCCGCAGGCTCAGCTCGAGCACCTTCTTGGCGCGCGGGGTGAACGGGATGTGCCCGGTCGGCTGCTGCTGGCCCTGGCCGATGATGTCCTGCACCTGCTCGCGCACGGCGTCGAGAGAGATGCCGAGGCTCTCGAGGGCCTTGGCAGCGACGCCCTCACCCTCGTGGATGAGGCCAAGCAGGATGTGCTCGGTACCGATGTAGTTGTGGTTGAGCATCTTCGCCTCTTCTTGGGCGAGGACGACCACTCGACGGGCTCGGTCCGTGAATCTCTCGAACATGCTGTGACTCCTTTTCGCACGGGGCGAAGCGGCGGTTGCGC
>JAPSIU010000399.1 GCA_031178565.1 Leucobacter sp.
CGTGCACGTCGTCGCCGCGCTGCACCAGGCCCGCGGCGAGCCGCTCGGCGAAGCGCGCCGCTCCATTGACGTCGGGGAGGAACGTGTCGCATCCGATCAGGACGCGAAGAGGTGCTGGGCGATCGGTGGTGCTCACGGTGTGCGGGAGTCCTTCGGTCGGTGGCGGGTTCGCCGGTGGGCGGACGCTGTCCAGTGTATGCAGCGGTCGCTCGAAAAGCCCGGAGATCCGCCGGGATGCGCTCAGTCTCCGTGTGCGTCCTCGCGGGACCGGGGGATGTACCGCGGGATCCATCGCGCGAAGCCGGCCGCGCCCAGCATCGCGAGCACGCCGGCCGCAGCGCTCGCGACGGGGAGCGACACCACCGCGAGACCCGAGATCGCGAGGGGGGCGACCGCGCCGCCGAAGTCGGTGAGCGTGCGCCAGGCCGCCAGGTACGGCGCGGGATCGTGCCTCGGCGCGAGGTCGGCGCCGAGTGTGAGGTTGATCCCGCTCGAGAGCCCGTTCCCGAGGCCGATCGCGACCGCGCAGGCGACCAGCCAGGCGTCGGCGTTCGCGAGATCGTGGGTGAGGGAGAGCACGAGGAAGCTCAGCGCCATCATCACGGTCGCGGGCAGTGCGGCCCAGAGCCTCCCGAAGCGATCCATCACCTGACCGCTCGCGTAGAACAGGGCGAAGTCGATCGCGCCCGAGACTCCGACGACGAGGGCGATCGCCGCGGCGTCCATGCCGATCGAGACGCCCCACAGCGGCAGCAGCACGTCTTTGACGGCGCGCAGGCCGGAGAGGATCGCCGATGAACCGCCGACTCGGAGCAGCGGCGCCCGACCGTCGCGGATCGCCGTCCGGATCCCGCCCCGACCCCCGCCGGCCGAGCCCGCGGAGTCCGCCGAGCCCGAGCCCGCCGATCGTGCTGCTGCGGCGGCTCCGGCTACGGCGCCGGGCACGATCACGCGCTCGGGGTCCGGCGCCACCGCGACGAGGAGCGCCGTCAGTACGAGGCACACGACGAACGCCCAGGCCGGCGCGGCCGCGACCCCGGTCGCGGCGAGCAGTCCCGCAGCCAGGAACGGTCCGGCGAAGCGTCCGAGGCGGTGCGATCCGCCGATCAGCGCGAGTGCTCGCGCCCGGAAGCGCAGCGGCACCCGGGTCGTCATGAAGGAGTGCCGAGCCAGCCCGAAGGTCGCGGCCGCGAACCCGATCGTGAACACCGCGATCGCGAGCAGCGCGGGGCTCGGGGCGAATGCCACGCCGAGCGCGCCGAGGAGGGCGACGCCCGATGCCGCGAGCATCGCAATCCGCTCGCCCGCTCTCGACACCAGCGCGCTCGCGGGGAGATTTCCCACGAGCTGGCCGACGACGGCCGCGGACGCGATGAACCCGGACAGCCCGATGCTCGCGCCCATCTCGACCGCGATCACGGCGATGAGCGGCAGGATCGCGTACTCGCCGAGCGTGAAGAGCATCGTCGGCCCGTAGATGCTCGGAGCGAGTCGCAGCAGCAGACGCGGGTTGGTGGACATCACTCCCACAGTAGCCGCTGTCCCGGATCCCCTCCCTTCCGAGCCGGCTCGGGCCGGTCCCGGCCTTCGCTGCCGCGTTCCGGCACTTTCGGGGCTCTGCACGAGCGTTCGGCAATCGTTCCCGCGCAGCGACGAACTATAGGCTCTTTTCAGCCAGTGATTCCAAGATCTGGTGTTCCGCGCCTGGGACGAGCACGCTGGTTCGGTGCCCAAGATCCACTCCGATGCCGCCCTCGAGATCGGCCGCAGGGTGCGAGCGGTCCGGCAGCAGCTCGGCATATCGCTGGAGGATCTGGGGGAACTCGCCGAGATCAGCTGGACGAGTATCGGCAAGATCGAGCGGGGCGCGTCGAGCCCGACCGCGGAGACGCTCATCCGGCTCGCCAGCGCGCTCGAGGTCGATCCGGGCAGTTTCCTCTCCGGCATCACGTCCGACGCCTACGGGCGCCGCGCGCACCGTCTCACCGCCAGGGATCTCATCAAGGCGCGCAGCGAGCAGGGCGACCGGCGCGGGCGAGCGTGAAGCCCGCGCGCCCGAGCGCTCACGGTTCGAAACCTCGGAACCTCGAACCGCTTGCGGTCAGCGGTCGCGGGTGGCGGAGAGCACCGTGAAGGTCCGGTCGCGGGAGACCTGACGCACGGGGCCGATCTCCCGCTCGACGAGCGGACGGTAGCGCAGGTGCGAGTTGAACACGAGCCGCAGCTCCCCACCCGGCGCGAGCGCGCGGCGGCATGAGCGGATGAGCCGGTGAGCGACCCCGGCGTGGACCGTCGAACCGGTGTGGAACGGCGGGTTGAGCAGGATCAGCTCGGCCCAGTCGTCGGGCACCGCCTCGGCGCCGTCGGCCCGCAGTACGTCCACGCGATCCGACGCACCCGCGGCCTCGGCCGTGAGGCGCGTCGAGGCGACCGCCGCCGCGGACTGGTCCGTCGCCAGCACTCGCGCTCCCGGACGCGCGAGCGCCACAGCCACGCCGAGCACGCCGTTCCCGCATCCCAGATCCACGATCCGGGTCGCAGCGGGCGCCGCGTCCGCGAGCCCCGCGAGCAGCAGCCGGCTGCCGTGGTCGAGGGTCGCGCCCCCGAACGTCGCGCCGTGCGCCGCGACGTTCGGGGGC
>JAPSIU010000400.1 GCA_031178565.1 Leucobacter sp.
CAGCGACTCGAACTCGGGCACAGGTCGATAATAGTTACAGTTCTTGGATAAAATGCAACTGTGCCACCGGCATATTTCATCTCGCTCACGCCGCACTCGTGATATCTTGTTTACTAGCTTTTCTAGCTAAATGAGGGGACGGCATGACTGGAAACAGGACAGGACGAGGGCCCGAGCCCGAAGGGATCGCCACTCGCTCACCCGGCCGCCGCTGGCTCCGCATCCTCCTGCCCTCCGCTCTGATCCTCGTCTGGCTCACCCTCGCGGGGCTCGGCGGGCCGCTCTTCGGCAAGGTCGACCAGGTGTCCTCCAACGACCAGACCGCGTACCTGCCGGAGTCGGCGGAGGCGACCGAGGTGCAGCACGCGCTCGGCGAGTTCCTGGACGACGACGCGATCCCCGCGATCGTCGTGTTCTCGTCGGACTCCGAGCTCGACGAGCCGCGGCTCGAAACGCTCGAGCAATCGGTGAGCGACGCGGCAGGGCTCGACGGCATCGCGGGCGACGTCTCGCCCGTCATCTCGTCGGAGGACGGCAGAGCCGCGCAGGTCTTCGTCCCGATCGACGCGGACGCCGATGTCTCCGACGCGGTCCAGGCGCTCGGCGAGACGCTGCGCGGCGAAGCGCCCGACGGGGTCGACGTCCACGTCACGGGGCCCGCGGGCTTCACCGCCGATCTGGTCGAGGGCTTCTCCGGAATCGACGGGATCCTGCTGCTCGTCGCGCTCCTCGCGGTGTTCGTGATCCTCATCTTCGTCTACCGCTCGCTGCTGCTCCCCGTCGTCGTGCTCACGACGAGCCTCTTCGCGCTCTGCGTCGCCCTCTTCACGGTGTGGCACCTCGCCGACGCCGGGGTCCTGCTGCTCAGCGGTCAGACGCAGGGCATCCTCTTCATCCTCGTCATCGGAGCCGCCACGGACTACTCGCTCCTGCTCGTGGCCCGCTTCCGCGAGGAGCTCCGGACCAACAGGGACCGCGGGGACGCCGTCCTGCAGGCGATCAGAGGCTCCTTCGAACCGATCGTCGCCTCCGGAGGAACGGTGATCGCGGGTCTCCTCTGCCTGCTCCTCAGCGACCTGAAGTCGAACAGCACACTCGGCCCGGTCGCCTCGATCGGCATCGTCTTCGCGATGCTGTCGGCGCTCACGCTGCTCCCCGCGCTCCTCTTCGCCTTCGGTCGCGCCGCCTACTGGCCGCGCCGACCCGCCTACGAGCCGGAACGGGTGCGCGAGGAGAACGGGATCCCGGCCGGCGGCGTCTGGCATCGGCTGGCCGGGCTGATCCGCCGCCATCCGCGTCCTATCTGGATCATCACGACACTCGCACTCGCGCTCGGCGCCGGGGGTGTCGCGCAGCTGAACGCGCAGGGCGTGCCGCAGTCCGACCTCGTGCTCGGCCACTCCGAAGCGCGGGAGGGCCAGGCCGCGCTGGGCGAGCACTTCCCCGACGGATCGGGCAGTCCGGCCTACGTGCTCGTCGACGCCGACGCGCTGCAGGCGACCGCCGGCGCGCTGCGCGCGCACCCCGATATCGACGGCGTGACCGTGACGAGCGCCGACGCGCCCGGCGGAAGCGCGCCGGTGACCGACGACGGGATCCAGCCCCTCGGCCCGCCCGGCGCACCGGCCCCCGAGCCGACCGCGGTGGACGGTCGTGTGCTGCTGCAGGCGACGCTCGCCGACGCGGCGGACTCCGACGCGGCTGCCGAGACCGTCATGAGCCTCCGCGAGCAGTTCGCCGAGGCTCCGGGAGACGCCCTCGTCGGCGGGGTGACCGCGACCGCCGTCGATACGAACCAGGCCTCGATCCATGACCGGAACCTCATCATCCCGATCATCCTCGCCGTGATCCTCGTGATCCTGATGCTGCTCCTGCGGTCGGTCCTCGCACCGGTCCTGCTGATCCTCACGACGGTGCTCTCCTTCGGCACCGCTCTCGGTGTCGCCGCCCTGGTGTTCAACGGGGTCTTCGCGTTCCCCGGCGCGGATCCGGCGGTGCCGCTCTACGGCTTCGTGTTCCTGGTCGCGCTCGGCATCGACTACAACATCTTCCTCATGACCCGCGTGCGGGAGGAGTCGAAGCGGCACGGCACCCGCGAGGGGATCGCCCGAGGCCTCACCATCACGGGCGGCGTCATCACCTCGGCCGGCCTCGTTCTGGCGGCGACCTTCGCGGCGCTCTCCATCATCCCGATCCTGTTCCTCGTGCAGATCGCGTTCATCGTCGCGTTCGGCGTGCTGCTCGACACCTTCATCGTGCGCTCGCTGCTCGTTCCCGCGCTCGCGACCGACATCGGGCGCGCCATCTGGTGGCCGTCGCGGCTGTGGCGCGACGAGCACCGGCCCTCCGATCCCGCTCCCGGTCCCGCACGGCATCGCGGATCGCACGAGCTCGCCGAGGAAGCGGAGGCTACGAGGTGAGGATCTGGTCGCTGCACCCCTCCCACCTCGATCGCCTCGGGCTCGTGGCCTGCTGGCGGGAGACCCTGCTCGCGCAGGCCGTGCTCGCCGAGCGCACCCGGGGCTACCGGAACCACCCGCAGCTGGAGCGCTTCCGCGCGCAACCCGACCCTCTGGCCTCAGTGGGGACCTACCTGAGCGGCGTCGCCGAGGAGGCCCGGATGCGCGGCTACCGC
>JAPSIU010000401.1 GCA_031178565.1 Leucobacter sp.
GTCCGGACGACTCCGACAGCGCCGACATCCGCTTCTCCAGCGCGCCTGTCGAAGCGGTCCACGCCGAGATGGTCGACGCCGCGGGCGGCAAGGATCTGTGGGTCGTGGGCGGGGGAGAGCTCGCGGGCCAGTTCGCGGATGCCGGGCTGCTCGACGAGATCCTGACCTCGATCGCGCCCGTGACGCTCGGCGCCGGTCGGCAGCTGCTGCCGCGGCGCCTCGACCTCGAGCTGCTCGAGGTCGGGCGGAACGGCGCGTTCGTCACCGCCCGCCACCGGGTCGTCGGCCCGCTCGCGGAGGACCGGCGCTGAGAGCTGAGAGGATGAGAGCGGAGAGGTGAGAGCGGAGAGCCGAGAGCCGAGAGCCGAGAGCCGAGAGCCGAGAGCCGAGAGCCGAGAGCCGAGAGCCGAGAGCCGTCTTAATAAGTTCTTATGACGCGTTGTTAGCTTGTCACGAGTCGCGGTTTCGTTCCCTCCGCCGGAAAGGCAGCTCTCTGTGTCATCGGTCTCGTCGTCGCCCCGCCCCGACTTCTCGGCGATGCGCAGGCCGGACGGGCTGCTGCTGCTCGTCCTGTTCCTCACGATCGACGTGCTGATCGTGCTGACGCACCTGTCGCAGAAGCTGCTCGGGGATCCGGTCCAGTGGACCTTCGATCTGGGCGCGGACCGCTCCTACGGCGAGTTCTTCATGTACGTGAAGCTCGTGTGGTTCTCGATCATCGCCGCCCTCATCGCCTGGATCCGGCGTTCCGCGGTGTTCGCGGCCCTGGGCGCGGCGGGCCTCATCCTGCTCGTGGAGGACGCATTCCTGCTGCACGAGCGGATGGGACACCTTCTGAACGACCCGCTGACGCGGTGGCTGCCGTCCCTGGGGGACATCGGGATCCTCTCGCTCCAGCTCGGGGAACTGGTCTGGCTCGCGGCGGCGGGCCTCGTGGTCCTCGTCGTCTTCGCGGTGGGCTACCGACGCGCCGACGGGCGCGATCGCGCCGACGCGCTGGCGATCGCGGTGTTCCTCGGTCTGCTCGCGGTGTTCGCGGTCGTCGTGGACACGATCCACAGCTTCTTCCCGCTCTGGACGACCGGCGATCTGGTGTTCACGGTCATCGAGGACGGAGGGGAGCTGCTCTCGCTCTCTCCCGTCGTGGCTCTCGGCTTCGCGCTGCTGACGGCGGATACCGGGGCAGGGCGCGTCGGCTCAGCGCGGAGACGGCGTCGTGAGCCGGTAGCCGACGCCGCGTAGCGTCTCGATGCGCTCGGCGCCCAGCTTCTGACGCAGGTAGCCGACGTAGACATCGACGACGTTCGATCCGGGATCGAAGTCGTAGCCCCACACGCGGCTCAGCAGCTGCTCGCGGCTGAGCACCTGCCCCGCGTGCCGCACGAGCTCCTCTGCGAGGGCGAATTCGCGGGCCGAGAGCTCGACGATCTGATCTCCGAGGTGCGCCCTTCGGGTGCGCACGTCGAGGCGAAGGTCCCCGTGGGTCGGATCGGACGAGGCGCCCGCGTCGTCCGAGCGGAGGCGCACGCGGATCCTGGCGAGCAGCTCGTCGAAGAAGAACGGCTTCCCGAGATAGTCGTCGGCGCCGCCGTCGAGCCCGGCGATGGTGTCCTGCAGCTCGACCCGGGCGGTGAGCATGATGACCGGAAGCCGCGAGCCCGAGCCGCGCAGCTGCTCGAGCACGTGGAAGCCGTCGAACCCGGGGAGGTTCACGTCGAGTACCATCAGATCGAACTCATCGGTCAGTGCCTGCAGCGCCTCCGGCCCGGTCGCCGCCACGCGCGTGGCGAAGCCCGCCGCGCGCAGGCCCTTCTCCACGAACCCCGAGATCCGCGGTTCGTCGTCGGCGATCAATATGGATGCCACTCTTCTCACTCCCTCGTCTCGCCGGGCTCGTCGGCGGTCCGCGTCTGCGCGCACCGGGGGATCGTGATGACGAAGCGGACTCCGCCTCCGGCCGCGTTCTGCACCGACACGTCGCCGCCGTGCGCACGGGCGATGACCCGCACGATGTTGAGCCCGAGGCCGCTCCCCGCCCGCCCGCGGGCGTCGTCGCCCCTGGCGAACCGCTCGAAGATGCGATCCCTCGACTCCTCCGGGATTCCGGGCCCGTGATCCCGCACCCAGAGACGCAGTCCCGTGCCGGCGAACCCGCTTCCGATCTCCACCCGCCCGCCGCCGTGCGTGACGGCGTTCTGCACCAGCTGCAGCATCGCCTGCGTGATCCGCTCCGGATCGAGGTCCGCGACACCCTCTGAGACCGAGTCGATCTCGACCTCGGCCGCGGCGATGCCGCGCGCCTTCCGTGCGATCTGCTGCACGAGGTCCGCCGTGTCCACCGGCCGCGTCTGCACCGGGCGGGGGCCGTGCAGCGCGGCGGAGTCCGCGAGATCCTGCACGAGACGCCCCATGCGCCCGAGCTCGTCGATCGCGAGCGCGCGGGTGGCGCGCGTGTCGTCGGGATCGTCGGGATCCATCACCTCGACGTGCCCGCGCACGATCGTGATGGGCGTCTTGAGCTCGTGCCCGACGTCGCTCAGCAGTCGTCGTTGGGAGTCGAGCGCTTCGTCGAGGCGGTCGAGCATCCGATTCATGGTCTCCGCGAGCTCCGCCACATCGTCGTTGCCCACGATC